>CALBFP010000206.1 GCA_937894115.1 uncultured euryarchaeote | reverse complement strand
CGCCGAAGTAAACAGGGAGTGCTGGAGTCATAGCGTCAAGAAGTGCAAATCGCTTAATCAATTTCGCAGTAATTGGATTTCCAGTCGGGTCCACAGATGCAGAACATTCGTCCACTGGGATTCCCTTCAATTCATCAGTACCATCGCATACGATGTCAGTTACGGCATAACCTCCAGCGTCGACCAAGTCTCCGCTACCGGTGAGGAAACCACCGGTAGTTCCCGCTAACGATTGGGGTGTTACGAGACCGTAAGTTGCGCTCATCATTTCCATGTTTCGCCATGAGAGGTATTCCGAACCGTCTTCGGAAACAGCTTCACCCTTCTCACAATCGGGGTTGTGACCCGTGCACATAACGTAGACCGATGCTGGTCCTGTGGAAACTTCATCGGATCCGTAGTACGTTTCGTTGGTTTCCAACTTGGCCCATCCTAGATTTGGATCCGAAGCGTTACCGGCTAAGATGGCTCCAACCGGATCTCTCCATCCATAGAGCCAATTGTTGAGTGGCATGGTCATGTACTTACCGCTGCTTTGGTACGTGTCGACAAGGAGAGTGTTCGGAACGAAGTCTCCGTAAATGACATTCATCATGAGCGTTCGAATTGCGTTCGCAGCGTTTTCATCAACACTGTAGAGCGTGGCTACAGTTGATGTGTTCCATGGCATTTGAACACCACCTTCCTCAGGGGTTGGTGGAGTGTTGCTCATGTTGAGTGGAGGTGTAACACCCATGAGTTCACCGAACAAGAAGAAGCCAGCACCATTAGAGGTTGTGAGTCCGAGTGGACCGTACAGAATGTTTCCTGATACTGCAGCATCGAGAGCAATCGAGGGTGCACCGTCCGATGCCGGAATCAAGGATGTTCCCCAAGCACCACCGAGGTTGAGGCTTCGCTCAAGGTACCCACCGTTGACTGGATCCTCGTCACCAAATGTGACGTTGACGAATTGCTCTGCTGTGATTGTTCCAGTTCCACCGAGGAGAGCCATTGGTAGTTCAGAAACGCTGGCTAGCCAGCCACCAACCCATGCCGCAACAGCACCGTATTGCGTTGCGTCCAGAGTGTAGGCAGTCATTGCGTCAGCCGGTTCCATTCCCATGAAGGTTGCAAGTCCAAAAGAACTTCCAGCTTCGTTGGTCGCTAGGATACCTGTTGGGTTATCGGTATCTTGACCACCAAACAGGAGCCCCATCGCAACGGTGTTGTCGATATCAACACCCAGGTAGTTCATGATTCGAGTTGAGGCGTCGACAGCAGTTGGCTGTGCATACCAATCGTCATCGGCACCACCGTTGACTTGAGAGAATGTTCCTGCAACACCGTAACAGGTCGCAAAGTCCATTGCAATTGTAGCATTGATGTCTGCTGGGTTCAAGAATCCCCAGATTCCTGCACGCTGAAGAACTCCAGTCGTGAATGCAGGATTGTTTGCAAGATCTGCAGATACAGAAGCATAGTCGTAACCCGAGGTTGGGAATGCGTCACAATGTCCCGCGAGTAAGAGAACGCCTTGCATATCCGTCAAGGATGCATCTTCACCGGTAACCCATGTTGCAGTTTCCATAGCAGCAGAGAAATCGCCCATTGATGCGTTTCCAGCAAAAGTTACTCCAGCATTGTTAATGCCTGCTAAGGCTTCTTGTTGCTGTTTTCCTTGGATAGCTTGTGTGTACGTGTAGGTTTCACCGGCACCCGTCATGTTGTTCATTTCCGAACCGTTGGTAGCAGCAAAGTATGCGTCAAAAGCGTCGTACCATCCGGTTGCGATCATGGTTGAAGCGGTAGCTGCGTCAACTGTAGCACCTCCAGTCATTGCACCAGCCTGAATACCCATGTAGGTTGTTTCAAGATCTGAAGCGGTCTTTTCAGCAGCTGAGAACGATTCCAGTTCTATGGCCATAACGCCTGCGGTAAAACCGGCCTTAGTAGCGTCCATGACCCCATTAACGGCCAATCCTGTCGCTCCAACAACTTGCGGTTGGAACGGAATGTTGAGTTGCGTAATGATGGTGTTGCAGTCGTTTGGTGACGTCTCAGAGCATGTGAACACTTTGGACTCATTGTAGGTGAGAGTTCCAGCTTCCTTATCGAAATCGATAATGTTTCGAGTGTAAGTAATATCGTATTCAAACGGCCCAAGTTTTTCGTAATCAGCTTCTCCTCCTGCCATGACCTCTTCGACGTTGGTCAAATTCCAAGCGTAGTAGGTCCGTTCGGATGTGGACGTTGCCCAGTCTTCTTCTGCAGTTGTACAGTCTGCGTCAGCGCATGCTGTGTCGTATGGATAAGTCTCGAAGTTGTCATCAACTGCGTCTTCAACCATACTTGTTGCGATCGGTGCTAAGACAGCCAAATTCAAGAGAATCAAGACTGCTCCAGCGATTAATTTTCCATTTGCCATAGGTGTTCCCCAACACACTTGGGGAACGGTTTACTACTTAACCTTAGGACCTGACATACTTGATGGCAGTGCCATATGCGATGAATTCGTAACCAGCGGTTTTGTCGTCGCGTTTGGACTTCTTGGTTACCATCGAGGTTTCAACTCGGACGTTGATGATTTCATCGAAACCAGAAGAGATGGCATCCTTACGCATCTCGTGAAGGACCTTTCGACGACCGTAACCAAGCATCTTGTCGTAAGATTCGATGCGGCCACCGAAGAAATTCTTCCATCCTCCGAGCATCATCTGCCACCAAGACGGTCCAACAGAAATGCTGGACATCACCAGCATTGATGATTCAATTTGCGTCGCTTGAGAAGGTTTTGAGAGATTGTTAACGGGATTGGGGGCTCCGGCATGGTTCAACGCTTTTTCCTCTTCTGCGAGTCGGTTGATGATTTTGTTTTGATGCCAATTACCAAAAATCCACGATCCTATGGTCGGCATGAACGTAAGAACGATAATGAATCCATAGAAAAGGAGGTAAATTTCCACACGACCGCCTCACTGTACAGTAACTGCGGTTCCGTAAGCGAACAATTCAGCAGCACCGCCAGAAACAGCAGATGTTGCGAATCGAACGTTGACGATTGCATTAGCACCACGTGCTTGTGCATCGATCATCATGCGTTGTAGCGCTTCGTTTCGTGCTTCTTGAAGGAGTTCAGTATAGGCCTTGAGTTCTCCTCCAACCATGTTCTTGAATCCCGCTCCAATGTCTTTGAAGACGTTCTTTGCACGGACTGTTGAACCTTGAACAAGGCCAAAAGAAGCAGAGATGAGTTTTCCTGGTACGGTTTCGGTGTTTGATAGGTGCATGCCTTGGGACATGTCCTAACCCTCGACGTCGTTGTTTATTAGGATTAAGCCTTCAAATCAAGGGTTGGTTTCGCAACCACTCCAAATCGGAGATGTACAATTGACGGATGTCATCCAAACCAAGAACCAACATTGCAAGGCGTTCCAGTCCCATGCCCCAAGCGCACACCGGTGATGTGATGCCCAACGGTTCAGTAACCTCCGGTCGGAAAATTCCCGCACCACCCAGCTCAAGCCATTTCCCTTTCCATTTGACTTCGATCTCAAGACTTGGTTCGGTGTAAGGGAAGTAAGCGGGCCGCACTCGGACTTCAGGATAACCCATTTTTGCATAGAACGTCTTGAGTGTTGTCACCAGCATCTGTAGGTTTGCACCCGGTTCCATAATGATCCCTTCAATTTGATGGAATTCCGGAAGATGGGTGCTATCGATCGCCTCTTTTCGGAACACGCGATCAACAGAAAACACCCGACATGGCTCGGTTGGGTTGTTGGCGAGGTGTTGAATGGTGTTGACGGTTGTGTGTGTTCTCAGCAATGCGCGCTTTGAAACCTCCTCTGAGAACGAACCGGACCAACCTCGCGACCCTGTTTCTCCCCCGTCCTCGTGAATGGCCTTCCATTTTTTGATGAGGTCCGCATCCAATTCAATGGATTTCGGATCCTCGAGATAGAACGTATCCTGCATCTCTCTTGCAGGATGGTCTTGAGGAATGAAAAGAGCATCCATGTTCCAACCTGCAGTTTGTACATAATCGTCAACGAGTTCCGAAAAGCCCATTTCAAGGAAGATTCTGCGAATGCGCTCGATCAATTCTTGCATCGGATGTGAACGTCCTGTCCGAGGTGTAGTGGATTCCAATGTGACATCAAAGGAACGAAACTCAGCGTCTTTCCATTCCCCTGACTGAAGGAGTTCGGGTGTAATCTCAGAAATCTGCTTGCGCTCTTCCAACCCATCCGCAGAAGTTCCTTTTCCAGCATCGGTTAACGACCAAGCACGGCTTCGGTGTTCCACAACTTCAATCAATTCCTTGCGCCCTTTGAAGTGGGCGAGAAGTCGCTCCGAAAGATCTTGCTCGTCTGCAGGCAAGGAAGCGAGAAACATATTTCTCGCTTGCAGTTCAGATTTGAGAGATGAGGTATCCTCACATACGAAGGTTCCCGAATCGAGTTGGACGCCGAGTTTCTTCAACAAACCCACACCTGGACCCGCTTCGTGACGTTGAAATTTCGCTTGCAACTTGGTCATTGTAGGGTCATCTTGTGAGGAAATCCACACCCAAAGACGTTCCTCCAACAGACCGTTCGCAATTGCGTTGTGACCTTCCTTTCCGGGATGAATGGTGCGACGGACACGTTCCGTAAGTTCTACCAGACCCTTATCGGTCAGTCCTTGACCTGCGCCCACTGCAATAGCTTGGTCGCTCCAATCGCATGCTTCCATCACTTGCTCGAGCGTATGAGAATCCACAGGCGATGCCAGCATCGCCCGTAACATCCGACGCTCAGGATTGGTGAGGCTGATTTCGTCGGTCATGCTGTTGCCAAGATATCAAAGTGTTTCAATTCACCGCCATTCGACGGAGACGTAGGTCAACTGTCGTCTGTGTCAAACTGTGCCAACATGTTGAGCAATTCTCGCTGACGTTCCTCAATTTCGTTGCGTTCCTTCTTGGGGGTGTCGGGATCTTTCAACTTCTCGGTTATCTCCTCAAGTTCAATGCGAGCGTTGTTGCGGGATTCCTCCAGCTTCTTTCGCTCTTGTACCATCTTACGCTTTGCTGTGCGTTGTTTGGTCACTTCTGCTTGCGTGTAAACACTGTCGGAAAGTTCAACCGAGGTCGGGAATGGAATGTTGATGTTTTCTTTACCGAAGCGCTCATCGATGTTTCTCAAGAGCCAATCGCGTGCAACCCACTCATCGCTGTAATCTTCGACCCAAGTGTAGACTCGGAAAATCTTTGCGAAATCTGCGAGCTCGTGCAACAGAATGCGTGGCTCGGGCTTTTCGATAACGTACGGACAAGATTTTGCCAGTTGAAGGAGTGTGTATTTGACGTGATCGATGTCCTCACGGTAGTCAACACCGACATCGAGAACGACGGAAATACGGCGTGCAATACCGTCGCCACCACCTCGAGCGTGATTGACGACCTTGGATTGAACGAGCGTGTTGTTTGGAATAACAACCAAGCGCTCATCCCTATCGAGAACCTTGGTCGATAGAATACCGACCGACACAACGGCTCCCAATGTTTCCTCAACTTCTATGCGATCACCAACCTCAAACGGTCGATCGATGGCAAGCAGGAACGAGTTGACGATGTTACCAAGGGTCTGCTGCACAGCAAGACCGATAATCAAGGAGAATACTGCAAGAGATGCGAGAATACCGAGCAATTCGATGTCCAGTTGATTGAGGGCAAAGTACAGACCAGCAAACCAAACCACAGTTCGCAGGAAGAAGACGATGATTGAATTGCTTCCGGAAACGGTAACGCTCCCTTGTGCGCTGAACTGGTCCATAAGGGCGGGAATGAGGTGCTTGATGGACACGCTCAAGATCGATGCGCTAAGGATAATGTAGAACGCTGAAAAAATCGGTTCTGCAGTGTCGTGCATCGAGCTTGAGGCACCCATAATCCATCGAATCGTAAGCTGTGCACCGATGGCGAGAATAAGAGCGTAGGCTCGGTTTGCGAGCGGACGATGGAGGTGATCGTCCCAGTCGACTTCGGTGGAAGTTACGAAACGCCACCACGGTCGAATAAGAGCATACTTGGCAATAACAAGAGAGAGAAAAATAAGAAAAATTGCAATACCAAGTCGAAAGTAATCGTTGAGTGCATTAATCTCGTCGAGATAGTGTTGATAGTCCATAACAGCCCTCAAATAAACCGCTTGAAGGCTGGTATAAAAGGATACCACCCAAACCATGCTCCTCTCATCGTTCAACAACCGACCGTTCGAAATCATGCGTTTGTTTGAAAATAAAACAGACAGTATCAAAGAGTACACGTCATCCCGAAGGTTATGGAAGAACAACATTCTCTCAACATCGTCAACTCGTCGTTTCTAATAGGAATGCCTATCCTTGCACTGGTTTCTGTGGTTTTCTACTCCCTTGAATACGGAATAAGTTGGACCGAACCGATCATCTTCGTTGGGTTTTATCTCGCATGCGGATTGTCCATCACCGCTGGATACCACCGATTGTTCAGTCATCGAACCCACAAGGCTGCTTGGCCAATGCGCTTGTTCTACGCCCTTTTTGGTGCTGCAGCGTTCCAAAATTCTGCCATCAAGTGGTGCAGTGACCATCGACGACACCACTCAAAGACGGACAAGGAAGAAGACCCATATACTGTCAAAAAAGGATTCATGTGGGCCCACATGGGTTGGGTCATGGTCGAACAAGAAGAAGAGGTTGTTGAACACGTTGACGATCTCTACGAAGACCCAATCCTCGCATGGCAAGATCGCAACATCTTCCTCATTGGTTTTCTTGTAGGAATCGTCTTGCCTGGTGCTATTGGATATTTGGCAATGGGCGGTCTTCAAGGATTCCTAGGCGGTATGATTTACGGTGGTTTCCTCCGAGTGGTCGTCGTTCATCACGCAACCTTCCTCATCAACTCCGCAGCACACACATGGGGAACGCAGCCATACTCCACGGCAAACACATCGAGAGACTCGCCCATCCTCTCCTTCCTCACGTTCGGAGAAGGCTACCACAACTTCCATCACACCTTCCAAGCGGATTACAGAAACGGCCACAAGTGGTATCACTGGGACCCATCAAAGTGGTGGATCAGTGTCGCATCTTGGTTCGGAATTACCAAGGATTTGCACCGCATTCCTAAGACGACCATCGAGTCACGACGAATGAAGACCGCGTTTCAAAAGCAATCCGAGGGCGAGCAAGTTTCCAGTGAATTGCAAGCCAGATTGACAGGATGCGTTCAGCAACTGCGCAAGGGTCTATCAGAACTCATGAAGCGCCGGGAAGAATACAAATCTGCGAAACTTGAGCGTAAGAAGGAATCAAAAGAGGCATGGAAGCGTCGAAAGGAAGCCCACAAGGCTCGTATCCGTGAGTGCAAACTACGCATCGATCAGGCTCGACTCGAGTTCAAACAGATCATGAAATCGTTTAAACTCAACAATCAAACGGTTTCATTGGCTGCCTGAGTTGGTTCAAACAACGGCAGTAGGGCACCTTCTGCAAGGTAAAGGCTTGGACCGTTTGCAAGGTAGTACACCGAACCACGTCCGTCACGAGAATCGGACGCTGTAGCGTTTGGATTTGTAGCGCATTCACCCGTACAACCATCTGCAAATGCAACATAGACACGACCTTGACGGTCGATGTGCAAGTCGTTGAAGTCGAGGAGGTTACGGTTTGAACCTCCAATATCTCGGCAATCTCCTGAATTGAGGCAAATTGAGCCCATTTGGACCGGGTCGTCCGTCACCCGATAGGTGTGGAACGTTGGGTTTTCATCCAAAGCATTGAGACTGAAGGTGATGTAGAGATGGTAAGTGACATTGTTCTGTGCGTAATGGGCATTTCCGTCCCATGGATTGCCGTCAATATCGGATTGGTTCAACATCTCAGAGTTCTCACTCCCGAGGTATGTGACCGCAATTCTTCCAGGATCACCAGCATCGGTTTGTGGGAACACGGTCGAAATAACGCCCGCTGGAGAAATACGAATGCTCTCCTGTTCCCACGTCTCTCCAGAATCGGTGGAACGTGACATGTAGACGCCTTCATCGGCTCCGGTCCAGACATGGTATGCGTTGGAAGCCGTATCGGCGGAGACTTCTGAATTCTTCCTTGGATTTGGTGTGTTCACATCTTCTCCCATCGATCGCTCAAACCAGGTGAAACCGTTGTCCTTCGAAACGATGACAGTTGGGGTTGCAACTCGTGGTGTAACATAGACGGTCCCATCTGGAGCGGTGGATATGGCTCCATGGAGACCTCCATTGGTCGTCGCCAGTCCGATAATTTGACCTCCAAGTTCAAAGGTTGCACCTCCATCAAGACTTGTGAAACAGAAGATTCCAGCCAGTTTGTTGTAACAGTAGTATACCGCTGTTTCGTACACCGTACTGCTTGTGAATTGTCCTAATGCACCATAACCACTATCGGTCCAAGGGCCGCTAGCGAGCTTGATGTGGTCGTTGATCGGTGTTGTTCCTGAATCGTGTGGATTGCCCAGCCAAGACGCCCCATCATCGTCACTCCAGCAAATCCAAGACGTCTCCAAACCAATCATCTGGACGTTGAAAACTCGATCAGTGATGGGGTCAACCCAACCGTACGGATCGCTGGTTGTTGGTGAGCACTGAACTGGATCCTGTGTTTCTTCCCAAGTTTGACCACCATCGCATGAACGCATGACTTTCTCCATGGCGATGAAAAAGATGCATCCACTGGAGGTTATTCCTATGCTTGGCTCCTTGCCGGTTTCCCCAACATCGCTGAATTGGAACGTCATTTGAAGAGGTGAAATGTCGACAGATGCCCCTGTTTTATCGGTCACGAAAATTCTTACATCCTCTTCGACTTCGACGATGGGTGGCGCAACCGGTTCGTCCTCACCCATACAACCAGAGAACGAGAATGTTGCCATCAGCAAGGCGAGAAGAACCGCTTTCGTGCGCATGGTGGACCCTGTCACAACACACATAATGACCTTGCGGAGCGACCTATTCACTCGAACTTCTCAAGAGGAGGGGGGGCTTTGGGGCGATTTGAGAGCGGAATCTCCTCGACAGAGGCGAAATTTTGCTCTTGTTCATTGTATCGCTGAGGACTTTTTATCCGATGTTGAATAACAAACAAAACCCCGCCTGCAAACATGAGGAGTAAAGCAATCCTCCAGCCAACATCAAACAAGGAATCCATACTGGAATACTGTGGAAAAAGATCAGATGAATCAGGCACTCCATCGCCATCAGAATCGTATTTCGCATGCTTGTCAAATGGGAACAAATCTGCGTTATCACCCAATCCATCACCGTCGGAGTCAAGCCACTCGTATGCAGAATCAGGGAAGGCGTCTGTGTTGTCCCCAACTCCATCGTAATCTCGATCAGAACATTCACTCGCATCGTTCGGCCAAACATCGGAATTGTCACCGCAACCGTCAGCATCGGAATCGAGCCATTCCGAGGAATCGTTAACGAATGCGTCGCTGTTGTCGCCAACGCCGTCTCCGTCGGTATCCAACCACTCGGAAGAATTCAATGGGAACGCGTCGCCGTTGTCGCCAAACGAATCGTTGTCTGAATCGGACCATTCACTCTCGTCCTCAGGAAACAAATCACCGTTGTCTCCAAAACCATCACCGTCCTGATCAGACCATTCATCCGAATCGTTTGGGAATGCATCGATTTCATCGCCAACGCCATCGCCATCCCTATCTGGACAGCCGAGTGGATGAGAAGAATATCCTGCCACCTCTGGACAATCGTCTGCGTTATCCCCTATTCCATCACCGTCCAAATCAGACCACTCGTTTTCATCGGCTGGGAATGCATCTGTGTTATCGCCAACACCGTCCTCGTCTGTGTCTGTACACTCGTTAGCATCAAAAACGAATTGATCGATGTTATCCCCACAACCGTCCCCATCCGAGTCGAGCCATTCCGTCGAATCGAGTGGAAATGCATCGCTACCATCCTCGCGACCATCGCCGTCGGAATCCGGGTTTCGTTTGTCGGTTCCGATAGCATCCTCGTCTTCATTTGACAACCCATCATCATCGATATCGTTGTCCTCTAAATCTGAACATCCATCGCCATCCAAATCATTGGAGTGCACTCCAAGGAGTCCCCTTGGACAGTTGTCATCATAATCTGCGACCAGATCGTTGTCGTCATCCCAGTCCTCGGAATCCGAACATCCATCGGCATCGTGATCGTTCAAATCGGGACTGTAAGGACAAGGATCGATAGCGTCGTTCTTCCCGTCCTCGTCCGAATCTCTTTGAGAATCTGAACAACCAAAGCCATCCACATCTGCCTCGGGTTCGGTATCCGGACAAGCATCCATTGAATTCAACACCGTATCGTTGTCATCGTCTCTTTGATTCCAATCGCACCCCATCTGATCTACGGTTGGCACATCTTCCGTCCATTCACAAACGTCCATCGAGTCGATGATTCCGTCACCGTCTGTATCGGCTTGACCAATGGCTTCGACCGCAAAACGTCCAATGTATTGATGCATTGTTCGCGTCGGATGTGCCTTGTCGAAGAAGATGTAATTATCGACATCGACTGCAACCGCATCTCCGTTGTTGCAGATGGGTAGAGGCAATAGTCCAGCATTACCTGAGCAGGCCGCAGCCTGTGTGTTGGTGACACCAAGAGCATCCTTGTTGTCGATGATGTCGTTGAAGAGTGCGTAGGCGTCGATGGAGTGAACAGTGATACCTAGTTCGAGTTGTAAGCTGCTAATCAATGAGGTGAGTTTGTTGTTGTACAAAGCCACTTCACTAGCGATGTTTTGTTGTTGGTTTTGACTTCGGCTCAAAATCTCAGGAGTCTTTTCCAACGGAGGAAGATTTGGTACAATGAATGTGGTCGCTCCTGCTGCTTCCAGTTGCCGAATGTGGCTTTCCATGTTTGTTACAATCGTATCGGCATTCGCTGTTCCATAGAGAAAATCGTTGCCTCCAGCCCAAAGGGAAACAACATCGTTCGAGGTGAAATTTGATTGAACATTGGCGAGATAATTTGTGATTTGAGTCCCTACATTCGGTAACAAGAGGTAGGAATATCCCGCCCCTGTTTGAGCACCTCCAAAGGCTCGATTGTCACCAGGTTGGGTTCCTGAACCGTGCGTCGTGGTTAATCCATATGCTTGGGATACGTACTCTATCCAGACCATGCCATTGGAAAAACGGCCCTGCCAGTAGGGAGGTACATCTGGAACGTTCAATACGGAATCTTTCCCGTTACCCATATCGCTTAGCGAGTCTCCGAAAACCAAGAGATTGCCGATCGATGGGATTTTTTGGTTCTGGAATACCGTGAATTGTTGTTCAACCTCTGTAAGAAGTGTCCCTGAATTATCGTACAATTGAACCTCAAAAGTATAGAAGTGGTTGTTGTTGTAAAAGTGCTTCAGAGCAACGATGTTCGAGGTCACCGTTCCCGTTGCCATGAACACTTGCGAGCCCAATTCAAGAACCGTATCGCTTGAGTCTTTCAGCGTCCATGAAATGGTGTAGTTCGTATTGTATTGAGCGTTTTTCAGTTGTACATCCATAGGAATCGTTTCGTTTGATAGCCAATCGTAACGAGAGAGTTCGACATCAAATTCAATTGCTCGCCCACCAGCTTCCCCAGTCATCGGCGCCAGCCCGCAAGACAGCAGAAGAAAAACCAGAATCAACGGAGTCCGCATAAGGGCCAACCTACACATCACGTTCCTGATTTCACACATAAAACAACATCGACCGTGTCCACAGGCGAGCAGCGTTTCGGAACATTTATTCAACGCAGGAGAAGACGATACAACATGACCGAGGACGAATCATGGAGTGTCGATGAAGCCATTTCGAACCTAAAGAAGGCAATGAGCGAAGGCAATCACAACGCAGCCGATGTTTTTTCCTCCATCGATGTCAACAACGATGGCGAAATCAATGGGCCCGAACTTTACAAAGGCCTTATCGAACACCTCGGCAACAGTCTTTCTCCCGCTCAGATTTCAATGATCATCAAGTCTCTGGATACGAATGACGACAATCGAATCGATCTTGCTGAACTTTCGGCTGCATTGAGTGAAGAAGAATAATTTGAACAACCAATTTCAAATCCTTGAAACTCAGTAAATCCAGAAAAAGTACACACCCCATCCTAGGAAAAACGCAGCAATGACTGCGTATCGAAGCAGTGGAATTTGTTTCGTAACCTTCTCTACTTTGTTGCCGATGTCCTCGATTGTATCTTCATTGATGACAGCAGCGGCAAGTTCTGTCAGCGCTTCGCCCGCCATGCAATTGACTTCCAGTTTCGGCTATTTATCAATTAAGCCGAACGGAGGGCAAAGTCAGTCGCAGCAAGACTTTGCGAGTGCATCCTGTGCACAGAAGCATGTCTTTGCTGGGATGATGTCAGCTCGTGAACTGCGCTCGTTGAAGAGTGCAGTCACTTCTGCAAGTTCTTCTGGAGCATCTCCACGAGCTTCGAGGCACAGTTTCAATCCCAAAAGGCCCCACATGTTGTCCTTCCAGAGTTTGATGTCTGCACGATAGACTTCTTCCGCCTCTTCGATGTGCCCTTGCTCAAAGAGCAGAGCACCGAGAATGTGGCGAACGGGTTGCATCTGTCCCCATGGTTCGTTGTAAGCGAGGTTGAGCGAGAGAT
>CALBFP010000205.1 GCA_937894115.1 uncultured euryarchaeote | reverse complement strand
TTCAAACACTCTACGACATGCTTGAAGGGGTCATTTGTATCGTCCCGCACAGCATTTCTCTGTACGGAAATCGTACCGAATTCAGAATCTATCCTTGTGGCGATTCAGGTTCACCCTTGTACGAGATTGAACAAGTCGATCTCAAAGACGAGTTGATTCTTGTTCGATTTGTTCTTGACGGAACCGATGACAACGCGAGCTTGTTCACAGATAGCCGGTTTGAATCAGGTGATTATTGTGCGTAGATCATTAGAACGAGGGAACCGAGAGAGAGTCATTGGTACCTTTCTTGAACGTCTTGAAGTTCTGAAGGCTGCAGAAGATGTCCTGCTTCGGATGGAAAAATCAGGGTACTTCGATGATGTTGACCTCGAATCGTTTCGCACAACCATCGTAGGTTTCCTACGAGAACCTGCAACGAATTTGCTCGGTCTTTGCTCCTATTCGAGAACGCATAGGAATGCGAAATCCCCTGGCGAAAGAACGTGGCGGATTCTGTTGAATCGAAATCTATTGTATACTGAACGACATGAACTCCATGCTACGATTTATCACGAGTTTTTACATGGAATCCTTGGGTATGATGAGGGCCATGGTGAGCGATTCAATCGGTTTGAATCGCTTTGGCCATTGTAAGACTCAAGATGCAATCTCATCAATTTCTTGATCGACAGTCTCAGTCTTGTTATTCAATGGAGGATTGAGAATTGCAAGCAGCAAATTTGGTAGAATCATGAGGCGAGGATCACCATTCTCAACTCGGAGTTTGATGATCCCCAATGCTACGAATGCGATGATAAACAACGCGATTCCATTCGCAAGAATCAGTGAAATTGAACCCTTCAAGAATCCATAAATGGTCCACAATGTCAGTGCAGTAATGATGAGAGATAGAGTAGCAAGCGAAACGCCATCATTCTTCTTCTTCACCCAAACATCAAGCGTTTGAGGGATCCAAGCACACAATCCCAAAGCTCCAGCAACGATTCCAATTCCTTCAATGAACAATGTTGATTCGATCATAAACAGAATAAGAAGTGTTCTCAGACAATCTCTGACTCTTCATATGAAATCAGATTCAGTCGAATCGATCTTCCTTCCTGAGAATTCTCCTTACTCGAATGAGTTCATCAAGGGTAATGACGCCAAGAATTCTTCTCTGTTGTTTGACGTTCTTTTGCTTAACATCCAGCAACTTGTGATGGACCAATGTCGAAAGAAACGAAGAAAATGAGCGTGCACCTTTCACGTTACCTGCAAACAGGTCTGGACTAAAACGCCAAGCCTCATCCTCCTTACTTTGAACGTACTCATCAACACCATCAATTTGCCAGGCATCTACAGAAATTGCTACGCCTTCACCATGCTGGAATGCAGCTGACAAAACCTCATCAAAACTCGACTCAATCGACATTACAGGATAGGTTTCGTTAGGGTCCTTAGAGGACCATTTTACAGTATGTTCTGTTTTGTTTAATGTGTATGCAGCTTCAAAACCATGTTGTGTTGTATTTCCTGAGTATCTCGGTCCTGTATCCTTTGAATACCTTTCAAAACACAATAATGGTACGTCAATTATTCGCTGTTCTCGCGTCATCAAATCATCAATTGGTATCGTCGATAATTTGGTAGAATCTTTCTTCAAAAATTCCAATATCAAACGAGTGTTTTTGAAACGCTGAACACGGTCGGAACCTGTTTTGGTCTCATCCACACCTGTAATCGATGAAAACAATCGAAGTTGAATTCTTCTTAACAGGAGAAAGAGCGAGTTTTGCTGCATGATACTTGCTTCAGTTTCTGTTGGAAACAAAAATTCAGATCCTCTTGAGGATGTAATATCGGTAATACCAGATCGCATAACAAGAGGAATACCGAGAGAAATCAAAATTTCATCCAATTGATCAGAATTTTCAGTGAATTGACTGTATCTGTGATTGCAAGCAAAGGGCCTCTGGTATCTTGGCTTCTTCAATTTACTTGGCTTATGAATTGTGAAATCTGCGTACCATGAAAGAGACTTAACTTTGGATACTTGTTTGAATAAATTCAGAAGTTGATGCTCCAATACAGTATCTTTGACCGATTTATAACCGTGGGCAAGAGTCACTGGTTCGTAGATGTTGCGTAGAACACCCTTTCTTTTGGTACCGAACCTCAAACTTACCTCCGCTTTGTTCTTTCCCGTTACCATTTCTCCTAAATGTTCGGGTTTACATGGCACACCCTTGGAGACATCACAGTTCTTGCAACCAACCTCATTCATTGTAAGGAATGCATAGGCATATCGAGCAACAAGTTGATTGTAGATCTCTTTTTCTGTTTGGGCTTTCTTCTCAACAACGTCAGTTAAATCTTGTTTGAATATGTCAAAATTTCTCCCAAGAGTAAATTCTTTTTGTGAGTCAGTACCGAGCCCGAGTTCCTCAACAAGGAGTTGAGCCCCCCTCTGAATTCTTACTTTTTTGTCCAAGGGTCGAGTGAACATTTGTCCTGACTTTCCTTCTACCTTGTCCTTTAGAATAAGGAGCAAGGTTAGATTCTCGAATTGTGAGATAAGATCTAAACGCTTTTTATTGTAATATCTGTATCGTAACTCGCCTGTTTTGTGTCTACGGCTCCATTGCTGTTTAATCTCATTACGAATTGCGGAACGAGAAGGAACTG
>CALBFP010000204.1 GCA_937894115.1 uncultured euryarchaeote | reverse complement strand
AGCGCTGTTGTGCTGATGATGATTCTGGTTCTTGCAGGTTCAACCGCCGGTTGTATCGGTGAAAAGTACATCGATAAATTGACTGGAGAAGACAAGGACAACGACAAAGATCGAAAATGCGACAAGAAGTGCGTGAAGAAGTGTATGGAAACCGAAGAGTACACTGAAGAAGAATGCGAACAACGTTGTCAAGAGGATAAAAAGGATTCTAGCGAACAAAACGAAGAATCCTCCGATGAAACTCAGGATTCGCCAGAACAAAGCGCTGAAGAGTGAAAGATCCAATCCCGTTAGCGGCTTGAATGGCCGGTTGTTTACTAACGCAGCATCCTCTGTAGTAGACGACTAGGGAGCCCACGGACATCCCAATCGGGTATTATTACGGTTCCAGCACATATTCCTAACATGAGAATCCTCGTGAGCATGTTTTGCGGGTGGATGGTGTGGTTCAGCTTCATGACCTGGCGTTTAGCTCATCCAGAGGTGGCCGTCTTAGCGGGGATAGTGAGTGTCTTCGTATGTGAAGCGACAATCCATCGCTCTGAACGCAAAGGATTGCAGCGCGAGCGGCGGCAACTTCAGCAGCAACTGAATCAATCCGCATACAGCATCAATCAACTTCAGAACTCTCTTTCAAATGTTCAAGCAGAGCTTCATCGTAGAGACATTATTGGAACGCCAGCGGCACGTGAATTGCTCAAGCGCCAAGAAGAGGCTGTAAATGCGCAATCTGCAGCACTTGATGATCGGACGAATCGCCAAGACCGTATGTTTCTTGCAATGGAACGACTCCTGACGTTCCAAACTGAACAAACGGCTACTATTCAACAACATCTTGCAGATCTCTTAGCTCAACTTGCATCAGAACCTCGTCAGGTGGTTACCATGAACGACAGCGTCCTTGTTCAAAATCAAGAGGAAGAAAAGATGCGGAACCAATTCAGAGGTATGAGTGATGCACTTATTGCTGAATTGTTTGACTAGCGGTATCTTGAGAACCCCTCATTCCTTGGGTTGTACATGGCGACAAAACGTGAACATGCTGTTGCCATTCTCGATGCGCTTGAGTCGAAGTCTCGACTCAAATCAAGAACGCTGATCGGTGTCGGTATAATGGGGTTGTTTGCGCTCCTCATCGCATTCTTTGTCCGGTGGCAGTATGCTGTTGGCGGGGCACTGCTCGTTCTCTTGCTGTTGCAAATTACACATGAACGGGTCACTGTCGCTGCTGATGCAATGATTGCAACCGGACTGGAAAAACTGGGATGGAATGTTGAAGCCCTTGAAGACGAAGCATCAATGAAAAAGCTCCACGAGCTTGCCCGACGAAACGAGGGTTAGCGATGGTTTCCGTTCCCGCAGGAATCCATTCTTACCGAGCACTCCGAAACCGATGGCTTTGCTTCGTTTTGATTTTTGGTGGGCTGTTTTCCGTTGTAGGTTACATAACGACCTCTTCAGTTCTAATCGCTGCAGCCTGTTTTCTGATTGGCCAGGTATTCGCCCTCGCAGACTACTTTCGATTGAGAAAAGCAACCGATGTTTGGATTGAGGAGATGTTGAGTGATTTGCATATTGATATCGATTCGTCAAGGGGGACGCTTACGCCTTCGTTTGTCCTTGAACAATGGGAAATGCAGATGAAAAAAGAACGTTCCAACGTTCTGATGACAAGGGGGAAGGACGCACGTGGCTTTACATCAGGGATTGCCGAATCCGAACTCGATTCAGACAAACAATACGCGTCTGCACACGAACGCGAGGAATACGAAGGGCTTGAGGAAGAACTTACCGTTGCACAGCAGGTCAAGGCAGAGGCTGATCAAAGGTATGCCGAACATGCTCAGCGTCGATGGGAAGAATCGGAACGCAACGATCCCGACCTGATTGAAGCAGGAGT
>CALBFP010000203.1 GCA_937894115.1 uncultured euryarchaeote | reverse complement strand
TCACCCAAGCAGGCAACCTCTCGGACGGACGGACCTCTCCAATAGTCTTGACATCCGTAGGGGCTGTATTCATGGTTCTTTGGATTGTTAACTGGCAATTCACACGAAACAGCGATTTAAATCAAGGATTATTCGACCTTATGTTTGGTTCGTACTTGGTTCGATATGTGCCTGAAGAAAAGGCTACAGGTGGATTCCGAGCTCGTCTTGAGAGCATGAGCCAGTTCGGTGAAAAATATGCGAAGCGTGTCGAAGATCGCGCTAAAGCGCGAGAAGAAAAAGCAGCAGAAAAGGCCAAACAGGAAGAAGCAGAGGAAAAAGCTGCAGAAGAAGAAGATTCAACTAAAGATTGAAACGGTTTACCTCCATGTCAATCCTACGATTTCGCGCTCTTCGGAACCATTGTTTCTTATGGGTTGTAATTCTTTTTTACGATTTTTACGCATTTGAAGCAAGATACATCGCCTATATTCTTCCTATTTTCCTAATTGATATTTGGCTGACGCTCAGTTTAGAATCGATTTTTTTATTGCCTGTCGAGAGAGAGGACAGGGAGTTGAAAGATGGCTGGAAATGGAACACGCTTGTTGTAGATAATTATCCCGTTCGCTATTTGGTCAAGAATATCGATCACAACAAACCATTGGCTGTTGTTATTCACGGTTGGAATTCTACTGCGGCAAACATGGCTGGTCGTGGTGAGTTGTATGAACGAATGGGTTACAATGTTGTCCTATTTGAAATGAGAGCACATGGCGGTAACAAACCTGTTGAGCAGTGGGCAGTTATGCACGTATGTCACGACCTGGAAGTAGCATTGGGTTTGTTTGCAAACAAAGGTTGGTTGGAGAATGGCTTTGTTGTTCATGGTCACAGTTTAGGAGGTTTTGTTGCACAGCGTGTGCTTGATTTGAATTTCAATGGGTTCAAGCATTCTATGGCCCTTATTCTAGAATCTCCCGTAACGTCGTATGTTTACATCAACAGCAGAACCTGTGAATTATTACGCATTCCAAAAGCCTTGCATAAGTGGTTGATGCTACGTGCGTTAAGATACTACAATCGTGTTGTTCCCGATGAATTCAGAATCCGTTCTATGGAAACTTTGTCAATACCGAATTGGGGTTTACCAGACTGTCCAACCATACTTATACAAGCAAAATACGATGCTACTCTCGGTTTGAAACATGCTCAGCTGTTGATCGACACACATTCAAAAATAAAATCAAATTTCCAATATTACATTTTGGACGAATTGAAACATGCAAACGAACGACACAATAGTGTCAGAGATGAGATTTTATTTGACTGGTTCGAGGATCAATCACTCCTCTTCAATTGAAGAGGCTTGTTCCCGTGCTAATTCACGCATGTCATCAACTTCATCCAATTCATCAACTATTTCCTCACCAAGGAGTGTCTCAAGGACGTCTTCCATCGTCAAAATTCCAGAGGTTCCACCAAACTCGTCTTGAACAACTGCGAATTGTTGGCGACGCTCAAGCAGTACATCCAGTGCAGCATCGACACTCTGTGTTGTGGTGAGGAATTCAACGGGCTTCATGAACTCGTCAATTGTTCGCTCCCACTCATCGCGACTAGCAGCGACTAAAAGTTCGGATCGTATAACTACACCTTGGATGTCATCGATTGACTCAACATACACAGGCATTCTTGAAAATCTTAACACAGGGAATTCATCGAGAACATCTCGTACGGTCATTCCCTGCCGCAATGCAGTAACCACGACCCTGGGTGTCATCACGTCAGCAATGGGTATTTCTCGCAACCGGAGCAGGTTGTGAATTACAGTCTCCTCATCTTCCATCAATGCACCTTCTTCCTCTCCGAGGTCCGCTAAGGCTGCGAGATCGTCTCTGGTTACGAGTTGGCCATCTGCACTTGGCAACACTTTTTTCATCCACTGAATTGGAGCAATAATGAAAAACAGTACAAGAACAATTGAATTTAATACAACTCCTGTGAATAGTGATAATTGCTTCCAATACGCAGTTCCAAGAGTTTTGGGAATAATCTCAGATAAGAATAAAACCGCTAGAGTCAATATAATCGAGGCTATGGTCAAATATTCATTTCCAAATTCTTTGTTTACCTCAGAGCCCACGCCGGCTGCACCCATCGTGTGTGCTATGGTGTTTAAAGTAAGAATAGCAGTAAGTGGTTTAACCGCATCATCAGCCTTCAATTTTGTCCAAAGAACTCCCCTTCGGTCGCTGTCTTTTTGCCAAACTGCAACCTGTGTATTTGGAATGGAAAGAACGACTGCCTCCAGAATAGAACACAGAAACGAAACGCCAA
>CALBFP010000202.1 GCA_937894115.1 uncultured euryarchaeote | reverse complement strand
TCATCGTTTTTTTGAAAATTCGGCGATTATGTTATGTTCTGTAGAGGAGTAGATACGGTTATGAGAACTGCACTTGCAATGGTCCTTCTTCTGCTTCTTGCAGGACTGGTTCAACCACCACAAACCACTGAACTAGCCGATGAGATAACCGTTTTTGCCACGGACGAATACACGCCATATGCCAACATAACGATGGGATCAAACCAAGCGATTGCGGCAAATATTGCCCATTCTGGAACCAAAAACGTAGCAGGACAGGATTGGGATGTGTATCGGTTCACACTTGATTCAACAGGTCAATTAAACGTTCAATTCGATGGAAGCAATTCCTACGATCCCGATGCAACCTCAGGAAACGGAATTGATACCTATGAGTGGAACATCTTCTTTGACAAGCCGTATGATGATAACTCGTTCAGTCTTGAAGGTCATACGTTTTCAGAGCCAGCATCAAGCAATGGTTTGTTTTCCTATTCCTTCCAAAACGTTACGGTAAGTGAGGATGGGACACAAGAACAGGAGATTCGCATGGAACTCCGCGTTTACGATACAGTTGGCAAGGTTTCTGAAAAATTCAGAATGTATTTTGTTGTCGCTGATGAAGGAAGCGTCGATCAAGAACCTGTCTTCCAAATCGATGCATCCGAAAATATGACATCGACCGATTCAGATGTCTTCTACATCAACGGAACACTTGTTTCAGGCTCTGAGTCCGGAGATGTTTTTGTTGAAGGCGCGTTTTCCATGGATGACTTCGATGAGTCTCCTGTTGTGAGATACAATCTCATACTTGAAGGTCAATATGCTCGCTCGGATGCTTTGTCGGACTCTGACACCTTCTCACTGCAATTATCACTCGACGGGATGTATACGAATCTCTCTGAGACGGTTCACATTTACATCAGAACGTACGAAGGTGACTCCAGACGTTGGGTCACCTATCATTGGTTTGAGATCACCCTCACGGCTTGCCAAGGCCTTGTTGCACCTCAAGATGCCGTTAGTGCTGGAGGCGAATTTATTCTTGATTCAGATGGTGAATGTCAATGGGATGGAGCATGGACGTACGATTCTCAAACCGGTCAGTGGGAGGCGCCAGCACCTGAGGTATCGATCGATTTCGAACCAACAAGTGTGCAAAACAATATTTCGCCAACAACCAACCACTTCCTCATCAATGGAACAATTTCGTCAACAACAGTTGAGGAAGTATTCATTGAAGTTACCTTTGATTATATCTATCTCACCACTTTAGAAACAGTAACAGCGTATGCTCTGGATCTTGGTTTGTGGAACGGTTCTTCAGGGTTGAGTGAGGGTGAAACCTTTTCTCTGGGCTTGATGTTGGATCCAATAAGAAGCAATGTGACCTTTTACGAGACAGTGTACATCTATGCATACACCATAACGGAAAACAACACGATTCTCTCACTTGAAACCATCACTTTCTCTATTCCTGTCATTAACTTCCCCCCCATTGAAAACAACACAAACGAATCGGAAGAAAATCTCACGAACCCACAAGTACCACCTGACTTACCGGAACTCAACATCTCAGATTACGTCTCTCATTGCGATGGTTGGGAATCCTTTACAATCGAACAAATCAATCAAGTGATCAGTGGCTCTGATTGTCCTGAAGTCGATGATAGCGGTTCTGTG
>CALBFP010000201.1 GCA_937894115.1 uncultured euryarchaeote | reverse complement strand
AAGAGAGATATCTGCCAAGGAGTTCCTGAAGTTCCATTACCTTCTGGGAATGGGTTCGTAAATCCCGCACCACTCAGACCGGTAAAGAATTGCCTTAGGTGACCCAACCAAACGGGAATCAAACTGCTTTCAGGATCAGAACCCAACATGCTCAAAAACCAACCTCGTATTTCACCAATAACATAGTCGAAATCTCCCAAATTCATGGCAATAGAGAGGAATGGGAATGGAGGCAGTTCCCAATCTTCAAGACGCGTTTGTATTAATCCAAACGCAGGCAATAGATGATCTCGCACAAGGTCGTTGCCAATCGAATCTCCAAAAATCGATAACATATTGTCCCAATCAAAATTAAACCCTCCCTCAAGGCCTGATAAATCTAAATCAAAACCACCAATTGAACCCGATGGATCGGTTAACGCAAGATCGAACTTTTTGTTGTCCCCGTAATTTGAAAAGGAAGCATCCAATTGAACTGATTTACATGAGATGGTCGAACCTGCTGCTGACGCTTCAAGACGTGTCCCGTCATAACTTCGAACGTTGGCTGAAATTGAAATAGAAGCGATTGAATGTCTTGCTTCATCAGAATCCATCCAATCACCAATACAATCATTCACTGGGTTTGATTTAACGACAAGTTGTGAATGAAATGTTGGCATAACTTCAGCACGAAGACAAAGCAAAGGAACATCAACCAAGAGATCAAGGGCTGCAGTTCCAACCTCAACATTGGATAAACTAAGACCAAAACCGAGGAGCATTGTCTGAGCATGATCGGAACTGTCGCCTCCTAATTTTACCAACTCACCATCACCATTTCGTGTGATATCTCTTATCACCGATAAACATACATCGACACTATTGCTTCCACCAATAGGGACTGTTGTCAATCGATACCATGTTGATTCATTCCCATTACTTCCTGGATCCATAGGGCCTTCTCGAATGAATCCATTCTCATCCTTGTGCATTGTTACCGATTGAATGGTCGGTTCCATCATATCGAGCAACGATAACAGTGCAGTTGTACGCTCGTAACTGTGAAACAATTGTGCTAGTTTTTCAAAACTAAATCCATAGAAGTCAATCTCATCGGAGGATCCATTCACCAATCCAACGGCTTGAAGCAATGGACGTATTTGATCAATGATATCATCAGCAAATTCGGACAACATCAGCGTATTTACCGTTACATCGACATCTGCCATTCACACATCATCTCCTGAGCCACGATTTAATTCTTCAAGAATGAACTTCCCCTTATCGTTCATTCCAAACAAGACTAATGATGATGCATCCTTTCTTCCAGCATCCATCCATTGAGCAACCATCAACCAAGATAGATGAATGAGAAGGTCGCCCCAAACATGCTGGATGACAGGGGGAGCTTCAACATCTCTCTGTGCTGTTGCAGAGGGTGACATGGACGATGCAAGACCGAGATTAAATTTGAATTGAAGCGACGTCTTACCCGTCTCAACGGTGGATACATCGAGGTTCAAAACCAAGGCATTTGTTTGAGCCTCTACATTTGCTCGAGCATCATGAATTGCAATGCTTGAGCCCGTATGTGTGAGCACAATTGGAAATCCATTACCTTGCGATATTCGGTCGATGAAAAATGGTATCAGGGAATCAAACGTACCATCATGTTGAATCTCAGGGACGGTGTATTTCGTTAGTTCACGGAAATCATCGGGACTCAAAAATCCTTCAAAAACACCGTCCACGTTCAAAACAAGAACACCATCAGGGCGACGTTCACGTATCGTTTCGATGGCAACTTCAATCGGTGTGTCGTGACGCAGGCGCAGAAGATTGGTTTTCATGTGTTTTTTTACCATGTCCCTTTGGGTTTTTGCCCCACTTCTCAATAATTTAAGCATGTGCTGAACCGAAAAGACACCTTCGATTCCGCCTTTTTTTGATTGAGCAAGAACGTACTGTACGGATGGTCTTCGAAACTGAAGAGCAACATGTTGCAATTTATCCGACACTTTGACAATGCGAAATTCATCGTCAAGCGTCACCGCATCTGATATTGTACGGGGCTTTGGTTTTGTTTCGACTGAAGGAGTCGCCAGTCGTTGCTTAATGTTTCGATAATCCGATGCGCTCAGGTAGCCCTGGAACTTACCTTCATCATCAAGAACAATGGTTGCATCAGGATTTCGCTCTTGAATCGTTGAAACCGCAATTTGAATTGGTGTCGAATCTTTGAGTCGCAAAAGATTGGTATCCATAAGATCGATGGCTTTGGAACTTGAAGGATCCGCTGATTCAGCCAGCGCCTTTAGAAGTGCTTGAATCTTCAAAATCCCGAGGATACCCTCTTTCTTATTTCCACGAATAAGGGCGGCGCTGTTCTTCACAGGCAACAATGCTTTTGCAACATCAGAGAGGACCGCTGTGCGTTCAAGGATGACATATTCATCTCTTAAATCAGCATCGACCAATGTCTGCACATTATTCCCCCAGTTTGATTAGGCTTAGTAAGATTAAAAAAATTCCTTAGAACCTATCTCTACAATTCCTTCCAATAACACTTTATTCGGTGTTGATATCCAAAAGGCAATGGCACAGAATGAACCAAAATTGAGAGAGTTGCATCATGCTGATTCATACGTCATTGTGGATCCAGACACGCTCTTACCAGAGGTAGCAAAAAATTTCACAAAGAATCCCAATCAAGCCGTACTTGTCTACAACAGAAAAAAGAACAAATTTGTTGGAGTGATGTATCTCTATGACCTGTTGCGAGTCTA
>CALBFP010000200.1 GCA_937894115.1 uncultured euryarchaeote | reverse complement strand
TATTCCCCGAGGATAGGGTGGTCTGCAAATCGGCGACTTACTGTTCCAGCAGTATCGATGTCTTCAATGATAATCAACGTAGGTGCAAGTTTACGTGCAAGTCTGAATGCTGATTTAATGTCGTTTCGTTGCTGAATCATTTCAGCTGAAATGAGAATTGTTGTTGCCTTTGTCTCTGATGCCATTGACTTTGCAATCATGGTTTTCCCGGTTCCGGGCGGACCTGAGAGGATGATACCCCTTGAGTTTGGTAGCCCATTTTCTTTCAAGATGGGCATGACTTTGATGAAATTCAAGACGTCACGTTCCAACGCTTTCTTGATGTCAGGATTCCAAGCCATCAACTCATTGGTCTTCTGATGACGTTTCAAGAAATTGTATTGAATATCAAAGAATCCACCATTGAGAGGTCCACTTTCGTAGAAACTGTTCATGAGTTCCTCAATAATTTCGAGCCCGCGGCCTTCAGTACTTGTGATGACGGTTAAGCGCTGATCACCGTCGTTGTCGACGCTGGAGTTCACAACAAATTTTTCTTCACCGGTTGCTGTTTTGCGGACGTAAAATCGCCAACCGCTCGCCATGAATCGTGCATTACCTTTCTCCCCTAGGAAGATACTACTGTAGATTGCATCGGTTTGCAGTGCCCCATCATATTCGAATTCTTTGAGAAGTCTTGCATCTGAAAAGTGCCGGTCCATGTGCATCTTAATCAGTGAACCAAGTTTGCTTTCCCAGTACTTGAAATCAATCTTATCTTCTGTTCCTAAAAACTCACGAACAGTCTTGCGAGCAAGGGAGAAATCCTTCGGATTAACATGATTTTTTGCAAGTTTGTTTGCTTCATGGTACTCGAGCATATCGAGGCTTATTTCTCCGATAGGCGTGTTCAATTTCACAGTTGTATTGTTTTCATCGTTCTCGTTCATAGTATCACCAATTGTTTGCGTTTGCTATTGCTTTGTTCATTGCTAGGTCGCCTAAGCTTAGAATCGAGGCTGCGACCAATACCCCGTAAAATACGGTTGAAGAAGGTCCAAACAAAAGAAGGCAAGCGAATACGATCAAAACGTTGGCAACAGGAACAATCAATTTGCTCTCGAACAACTCATCACTATCCGCAAGCCTGCTCACATGCAAGAAGATTGGAATAAGAACGATGGGGCTTAGTACACTGAATGCAGTGTAATACAAACCACTCATCACTGTCGCTTCACTCGCTAAAATAAGTACAATTCCTGCGACGAAGAAAATTGGACAAGTAAGAATGATGAATCCGAGGATTAAGACAACAAGAAGTCCGCTCAATCCAACCAATAGTCGTTCGATTATTGCCAGGAAGGGAGACATCAAGACAAAGAGAGCAAAGATTACTCCCATAAAATAATCATCAATCACTTCAATTCCTCCAAACGCTTCAGTGTGTATTCATTGTATTCGATGTTGTAGCGGAGGAACGTTTCCAAGCAAGACAACGTTGTTTTTGGGAAAAGAAGTAATCCAATTGGGATCAGTACTCCAATAATCATTCCAACAACAAATGAACCCAAGGTGAAGATGAAGAATCCATCAATGAGCAATTGTACAATATCCATTTTTACATCACCGTCCGAGTGGCCAGAGGGCCTCATGATTCTGAAAGGCCTGGCCATGCCCTTCATCATGCCCTAAAATGGCATGGAGGAATTCATGGTAGAGCGTGGCTTCAAGCTCACCATCATTGTCGTGAATCATACTTCGCTTGACAAGGATTCGCCATGTTCTCTCCCCTGCATTGGTTGCCTTTCGATGATCTCGGGAATAGGAGCAAATACCGAGGAGTCTTGGTTCTGGTTCTCGTAAGAATCCAAGAATTGCAGTCTGGAGTGAGACGATATCTTCCTCTGAAAACAAACCAGAGGTGCTCATTCGTTGCAGGACATCACCTGCAGCCTGGTGCAGTTTGATACGTTCTTCGAGTGTTCCAATCACTCGCTTACGATCACGAAGCATTCAGACATCACCTCGTCCGCTTAACCCCATAGGGATTGGAAGTGCGGCAAACATTTCCTTGGTGATAACACGTCGCTTCAACAACAATCGTGCAATTGCTACGTATTCGTCTTTCATTTCCTCATTCTCATTCAACATTGACTGGAATGGAATGGTAAACATAGGACGAGCAGTCATGTCATAATCCATAACGAGGACATCAGCAAGTGTAAGGCCAGAGAACGTGTACCGGTATTTGTCTGGTGAATCGCCGGGTCGTTCACGGATACGGGAGTTATTCGTCTTCAACAATGAGCAAGCATCAAAGAGTTTGGATGCATTCTCAAAGTCCTTGCTGTTCATGAGCTCAACAAGATCATTGAGGATATTCGTGAATGAAGCTGAGTAACTTGTGAATACAGGTACGCCGATGACCCTCTCCTCATCAAGTCCAGCTTGAAATGCTCCCTCGATGAGTTTGATAAGGCTACAGAAAATTGAGAACAAGGATTCTCCTTCGTGACGAATTGACCAGGTAGGATCGTCCATTCGCATTGCAAGGTACTCTAAGTTCTCTGACTGCGTTAGGACGTGATTTTGTATCCTATTGACACAACT
>CALBFP010000199.1 GCA_937894115.1 uncultured euryarchaeote | reverse complement strand
CATGGTTCAGCCTATCGGCCACTGTTCAAGAGTCTAACGCTCGAACGTCTCAGAGGAGTCCAAGTAGTCCATCACTCGTGAGTTCTCCAGTACCTGCAAGAACAACAGCAACAATGGACATCAACTTGATGAGAATGTTAAGCGATGGTCCAGATGTGTCCTTGAATGGGTCACCAATGGTGTCACCGATTACAGCAGCACCATGAGCTTCATCACCCTTCTCTGCGCCAGGGATGTGATTTTGTTCAATTGCTTTCTTGGCGTTGTCCCAAGCACCACCAGCGTTAGCCATGAAGAGCGCCATCAAGACACCAGTTACGAGTGCACCTGCTAGCATTCCACCAAGAGCAGCGGTACCAAGCCCAAATCCGACAACTACGGGAGCAACGACGGCAACAACCCCAGGGCCAACCATCTCACGCAGTGCGGCCTTGGTTGAAATGTCAACACAAGCAGGGCTGTCTGGATATGTCACGTCTCCAACTTGAATCTTCGTTGGCCAAGTGGTTGGTTTTCCAAGTTCTCCTTCAAATGAATCGTCGTTCTCTAAACCACTACGCATCTCGGCAAATTGGCGTCGAATCTCATCAACCATGTCACTTGCAGCCTTTCCGACCGAAGTCATTGTCATTGCAGCAACAACGAACGGTAGACCACCACCGATAAGGAGGCCAATAACAACCATTGGATCCGTTAGGTCGAGAGCGACACCACCTACTGAGGTCGTGTACGCAGCGAAGAGTGCGAGTGCGGTCAATGCAGCGGATCCGATAGCGAATCCCTTACCGACGGCAGCGGTTGTGTTTCCAATCGAATCGAGTTCGTCGGTGATGGCACGGACATCGTCTCCTAATCCACTCATCTCAGCAATACCGCCTGCGTTATCAGCGACTGGGCCATAAGCATCCACAGTCATCGTCACACCAACGGTTGCAAGCATACCCATAGCAGCCATCGCAATGCAATACAGGCCGTAGGTTTCGCCACCGAATTCATTGGCTCCAAGGATACCGAGTGCAATGAGAACAACAGGAATGAATGTCGACATCATTCCGACAGACAAACCTGCAATCGCGTTGGTTGCAGGACCTGTCTTGGACATTTCACCAATGTAGGGAATCGCTTTGGGAGGAATTCCGAAAACACGTTCAATGCCTGTGTAATATTCAGTGACAAGACCGATGAGGATCCCAATAACGCTTCCAAGAACGACGGAGTGCATGATTCCATACTCTACTTCAATGAATCCTTGTCGGATTGACACATATCCGCCTGCCCAAAAGAGAATAGCGGCAATGAATGTCGTGTTTCGAAGCGCAGATGCAGGGTCTCCGCTCTTCTTGAGGAACTTCATTGAGAAGACACCGATGATGGATGCTGCATATCCAATGAATCCGAGAAGGATTGGCATTATTACGTAATCAGTAGCCATTGGCAGACCAGTGGTGGTATCTGGTTCGCTAGCAATGATCATTGCCGCAATGATTGAACCAACAAAAGATTCGAAGATGTCAGCACCCATTCCAGCAACGTCACCGACGTTGTCACCGACGTTGTCAGCAATTACACCAGGATTTCGTGGGTCATCTTCAGGAATACCGGCTTCGACCTTACCGACGAGATCAGCTCCAACGTCTGCCGCCTTGGTGTAGATACCACCACCCACACGAGCGAAGAGTGCAATGGATGAAGCACCCATACCGAATCCAGCTGCTGCAGAGAGTGTGTTTCCATCCTCAGCACCAAGCCAGTACGCAACGAGCGAAATACCGAGAAGACCAAGACCGCCCACAGACAATCCCATAACGGCTCCACCGTTGTATGAAACTTCGAGTGCGCCTGCTTGACCGTCGCTCTTTGCTGCCATGGCTGTTCGGCCGTTAGCCGAGGTGGCGGAACGCATTCCAGAGAATCCGGCAAGAACTGAAGCGATTGCACCAGCAAAGAATGCGATAGCAGTATCAACGTCGTTGAGGTAAGCGAGAACAGCACCGACAACGACAACGAAAATTGACAGAATACGATATTCAGCGAACAAGAATGCCATGGCACCCTTCTGAATCTCATCTGTAATTTCTGCGACAACTTCATTGTCAATCTTGACCTTTGTGACCTGATTGTAAAGGTAAAATGCGATCAAAAGTCCTACGGCACCTGCGCCTGCTGCGATTAAGGGTATATTGTCCATCATAATGTACACCTGTGCTTCAACCGACTTTGGAACCCCTCATAAGAGATTCCCTGTATTTGCAGACCTCGGGACCTACTTTTTGCG
>CALBFP010000198.1 GCA_937894115.1 uncultured euryarchaeote | reverse complement strand
TAGGAATCCGTAGATTGTCCTAGAATCAAATCATGGAGCTTTGCTGACTTCACACTCTAAGAGAATGCCCTTTCCCGTAAATAGGGTTGTTCTATTTCACCGAATGGTAAACGGTAGGTTATGAAAGGCCCATGACAGAAAATCTTGATGATTTTCAACCTACAGAATTTGAAACGTCAATAGGATTTTAAGCGATTTCAACCTAGAATACTCGTAGCATATGTATTCTGATTTTCGTTCCTTGGAAGCCATTTCGGCTATGGTTAACATAATTCTTGGTACAATTACGTTGATTTTAGCATCAAGGACAAAAAAGAATGCTTGGAACGAGTTGTTTGCTGCGAAACTACTCGGTTGGTATTTCATTTTCATGGGAATCTCCATGATGAGCAATTATCTTCAGGGACAAGAATTGTGGAGGGGTCCAAGTACGTACACCTTCGTCGAAGCATCAGAAAATACCAAATGGTTGCGATTTAATCAAATGGTAGAAAATGTCACTTTTTCGGCCGCAGTAGCGATTATGTGTAGCATTCCGCTTTTCTTCCCCTACCCATTCTTGCAGTCTGAAAGCGGTGAGCGAATTGTCTCAGTGTTTATTCTATTGTTCACGCTAGTAGTATCTGGCTTTTCCATCCTTTTCCCGTTTGAGACATCAATGGTTCGCTTTGGATTAAGAATTGTACCACTTGCAATTTTGGGTTTTGTATATGTGAGATTCTCCATGAAGGAATTGAAATACGGCGAAGAGGGTGCTCGAAGTATTTCATCCTCCAGTGGCCTACTTATTTTAGCGATGAATGCAAATTGGATGACGGATTGGCTTTGGTGGATTACTATTTTGGAAAAATGGTCCACGCCTGTTTGGGTAAACAGTATCGGGCCCGATGCGCCTTTGGAGATATTTTTCATCCGACAATCGTTGAATTTAGGAGTGACCACCACTTGTTTACTTGCGATATTTTTCTTTGAAGCGATTCGAACAATGAAAAAAGGCAATAGCGTCTTGTCGAGTTTGAGTTTTGGGTTTTTCATCGTTGGGATTATCAGTTGGATTGCAGATTACAGCATCCTTGATACTCTTGAAAATTGCATCTACGCAACATGCGATGGTTTACCAGAGGAGTGGCTCATTTACAATACATTCACCAACAACCTTGCAAGATATATTGTCGGGCCGATTGTCCTCATGTTCATCTTGTTGAACTATGATTTAGTTGACACAAAATCCGATGAAAATGGATCCTATGCTCGAGCAATGGTCATTGTCCTGGTCGTCATCGCCACTTCAACGGTTATCGAAATGATTCAATCCATTATCCCAATTGGTGAAATTATCACCTCTGCGATTCTTGCTATCGGAATTGCAGCCGCAATCGGATGGGAAAAGGCGATCATGGAGAAATTCTTGTCAACCAAAAATTCTACATCGAATTATTTAATGGATATTAAAGAAATTTTACATCTAGAATTCAACGCACAATCACACAAAATGTTCATGACATCGATTGCAACAATAATGGCATTTACATTCATACTGTCATTGTTGAATGCAGCATTGGGGTTGGGGTGAAATAATGGCTCAAGGATCAACATCATTTACACCCATATTGACGTTCCTTCGAGACGAAGAAACACGAGGAGCTCTTGTTTTTTTCGGGATAGTCATGATTTTGGTCACATCTAAGATTTATTACTCGATAGCGGTTAAGGATTCAGAGCTGCACGATGAAGTTCTCTATGCAGATGAATGGTCCATCACTTTCTTAGAAGAAAGCACAACCTACTCAGAAACGCTTCTCCTCAGTGATGGAGATGACGTCGACATCGAGTTTGGAATTGACTCAAGCGTATTTTCCGCTGAACATCGTATTGGCTATGTTCAAGTTACAATTTCATATTCTGAAACGAATCAAGTGGTGGGAGGAGATCCTTGTGATTCCGTTCAAGGAGGCATGGTCCAATCGGATTACCCTGCGCAATGGACGGCGGAAAACAACACACTTACTGGAGGTTCATCCTCATGTCAGGACATTTCTCTTTTCTTATTGACATATCCAAACTACGATGGACAGAGTTACACAAGAACAGCTCACAATCAAGTCATCGCATTGGATGAATGGGTTGATGAAGGCTATGGTATCGGCTCGTTTGATGTAAACATCAAACTTGAAGTTCAGCAATCACAGATTCCTACACAGAACAACGATGATGATGAAACAGTTCAGATCGATGTTACATTCGTTGCCTTCGAAGCGAATGCCGAAAAATTGAGTTAACATTCATTATCATTGTTTACCTTCTGCCAACCGTCTTTAGCAAAGGAGTCCCTTATACTCGTACACAGCAACGTGGTTAGCGTCAGTATCGGCCCACTGAATCCCCTGTGTATCAGAAAATGAAATGCAGAGGGGTTCCGGATGAACCCATTACATTCATCCCCAAATTAACCAGATTGATACTCCGATTCCAATCAATGTTGG
>CALBFP010000197.1 GCA_937894115.1 uncultured euryarchaeote | reverse complement strand
TGAACTACCGAATTCGCTCACGGCGCTCGGACTCCAACGAACCTACCTCACGAGTGAGACGCTCACGCAAGGCCTCATGAAGCCACATTCCTTGATCCAACTCGATGAGGAGCCCATAATCAATGAGCCGGGTTGGTGGCGAACCGTCCCAATTTAATCCTGAGGCGAGCTTCTTCCATGGAACGGGTTTTTTTGCAACGGCGAGGGTTGCCAACAATTCTCTCTCGTCGCTGGGAAGGGGTGCGAGAATTTCTTCATCCAAAAACCGTAGCCAGTCCTCATGTGTTGGTTTTCCGTAGAGCTCAAGCATCTCAATGGCCAGTGGGTGACCTCCGGTTCGCTCGTGGACATCGTTCGCATCGACATCGCTAAGTTCGAGTTCATCCAACCACTGCGACGTTTCTCCCAAAGAAAGCCCAGACAGAGGCAATTCCTCCACGATGTCGCGCGTGTGGACGTCTCTTCTGTCGTAGAAATCCAAAGCGGTGCGAGAGATTAATACGAAGCGCAAGGGTGTTTTTTGCGAAATTTGCAGCAGTGCTCCTAGCAGGTCACGCGATTCAGATGCAATGTGATGAACATCGTCCAAAACGATGAGCCAGTACGGAGGCGGTCCTCCAGGAGCGATCGAAAACCGTTCTCGAACCGTATAGGCATCGGTAAGATACGCCAACAATCGGCGGCGCCATGTGTCAACGTCCAAAGGCGCACCAGGTCGCAGCGGTAGTGTTTCAATAAGATTGTAGGGGTCGTGTTTTTCATCGACTCCAAAACGATGCAAAAGACTGACTGCAAGCCCAACTTCTCGATCCCATGGTTGACAGGGATACCAACATATGGACAAATTTGGTTGCTGATTTTGCTTCCCATTGAGCCATTCAGCGACCAATGTTGACTTGCCTATTCCAGCAATACCCGAAACGACTGCACAAGCTGAACGCCCCTCAAACCATTCATCCAATTGAGCAAGTTCGGAACTACGGCCCCGAACCATTCGGGTTTCTGGAGCGCTCGTGTGATAGGTTGCATGAACACCTGCCAGCGGTTGCAAACGACCTGGAGGCGGAGCCGTGTCCTCTTCATCCTGCTTCTTGATGAGACCAAAGCGTATGTCACCCCAGGTTAAAACACCCTCATGCTGAGCGTGCAGAAGAACTTGCAAAAGCGACATGTCGGAGGCCAACCGATCTGCCGCATCTTTGGATTCAATTTCAAGAAGTTGCCCTTCTTTATCACGGACAAGAACCTTGGTCTCACCGAGGCGTTTTGTCCGTAGTACCGCCATGTCTCGCCCCTCTTCAGTCAGTTGCCAGGTTTTTTGTCGGCGGTCGTCGTTTTGAATCGTTCTCGTATGTTCACTGACCCACCCTTTTCGCACGAGGTTGCGCATGGTTCTACTCACGTTTGGAGGATGTTGGGCGCAAGCCTCAGCGATGCCTGGTCGAGTCAATGCTGAGGTAACGATAAAACGGTCAGCAAGATGGTCGTGCTGCAAAAGATGGAGTAAGACGCGGTCCGAGACAGCGACGTTCACTTTGGGCAGCCCCTCGGCCATGGTCGTCTGTAGAGAATATCACGTTCAAGCGTTCCTATTCGTTGCTGAAAAGATTTGAACACAAAGACCACAATTCCTAATAATAGATAAGGGACGCATAACCATGCCAAATCCCACGAGCGGTCGCACGTTTCTTGCGTCGCTGCTTATCTTCCTCATGGTAAGTGTTCTTTTGCTTCCACTCAGCGCTCACGCTGCAGATTCGGATGGTGACGGTATCGAAGACTCACTCGACGACTGTCCATGGGCCTCCGGCACATCAACCACCGACCGAGACGGATGTCCAGACAGCGATGGTGATGGGGTTTCAGACATCAACGATACTTGGAGCATCAACAACCCGAACTTTACCGGCAGTTATACCGTCACCTCAAGCAACAGCTACTACGACGTCGACTTTTCGCCCGACGGCACACACATCGTTACGGCTTCTGCCGATGGTTTTGTGCGTATTTGGAACGCCTCAACGTACGTCAACATTCGCTCTGTCCAAGCCCTGTCTGGCGGCGCAGCAACCAGCGTTGATTGGTCTCCTGACGGGCAATACATTGCTGCTGGCAAGGACGATGATACGATGGAAATTTACTACAGTTCCAATTTCACGACCGTTCACGGATCCATTAGCGTCGATGTTGGCGGAGGAGATTACGTCAACGACGTGCGTTTCAGTCCAGACAGTGACCTTGTAGCGGTATCCATTGGCCGGTCGGGTAACAGTGCTACAAACGGACAAGTTTTTCTCATCAAAGTTAGCGACGGAACCAACCTACACAGCCTCAATCCAAACGGTGAAGATCGGTTTTATGCCTCGTCCTTCTCTCCAAGCGGTGAATTCATTGCCTTGGCTGGAAACAGCGACTTCTACATCGTCAATGTAACCTCTAGGTCCACCGTCGCAACCGTCACCAGCCCACCCTCTTCAGTAAACGACATTGCCTGGTCGCCCGATGGAAACTACATCGGTATGTGCGGTGGATGGGAGGGTAGTTCCGCCAGTTTTGACATGTATGAATACTCAGGTTCCACTTGGAGTGTCATTTGGGGGGCACAAACAACGACCTCGTGTGCATCCATAGAATTTAGCCCCGACGGTAGTCAAATCGCCGGAGGGTTCTACTGGTACGGCGCCGATGCTACGACAGCCTATGTCGGTGATACCGCCACGGGCACTCAAATTGATAGTTTCTCAGGACCCCGTCCAGGCGGTTGCACCTCTGGAAGCGGCAGTAACAATTGTGGCATCATGTACGGTATTTCGTGGAGTCCTGACAGCAAGCAGATTGTAACTGCTCACGGCCGAGGAGATGAAGGCGTATACTACTGGTTTGCCAACATCGATGAGGACAACGATGGATACAACACCACCGATCAAGGCGACGGCATCATTGATGCATTCCCTACTGAGGGAACACAATGGAACGATTCTGATGATGATGGTTACGGTGACAACCCCGCACCTGCATATCAACCCGATGAATGTCCAAACGATGCAGGAAACAGCACTGAGGATCGGTTCGGGTGCACAGACTCAGACGGCGACGGTTGGTCCGACCTCAACGATTGGGAACCGTCCAACAAAGAGCAATGGGTCGATGCTGACAATGATGGATATGGAGACAACTACCTCTACGACATCGCTCAGAATCAACTTCACATCAACCAGCGTGGTGATGCATTCCCGAACGATGCAACCCAATGGAACGACACCGATGGCGACGGATACGGAGACAATTATGAAGACATTTCATGGGATGAATACCGCTCTCCAGACTGGCCTGGAATTATCGTGGTCGGTGCACAAAGTATCGACGTCTTCCCGCTCGACCGAACGCAGTGGAGAGATACCGATGGTGATTGGGTAGGCGACGAGCAGATGAGCGACCGAGCCGATGGGTGTCCAACGGTATGGGGCGATTCAATTCTTGACCGTCTCGGCTGTCTTGACTCGGACGGTGATGGGTATTCTGACCCAGACGCGAATTGGCCTGCTCGGACCGATTGTTACGGCGCTGACGCTTTCCCAAACGATGCATCGCAGTGGTGCGATGAAGACGACGACGGCTTTGGAAGCAACCCTGATGGAAACCAATCCGATGATTGTCCAAACCAAGCTGGATCGTCCACCGAGGATCGGTTTGGATGCCCAGATCGCGACGGCGATGGATATTCCAACACAGGTGATCCGTTCCCTGACGATGGAACACAATGGAACGATTCCGACGGTGACAATTACGGAGACAACCCGGACGGAAACAATCCTGACATATTCCCCAATGACGCATCACAATGGCGTGATTCCGATGGCGACGGGTACGGCGATAACCCCGGAGGAAGCAACGGCGACCGATTCCCAACCGACCCGACGCAGTGGTCAGATGCAGACAACGATGGTTACGGAGACAACTTTGTCGATACTGACGAGGACGGTGTCTCAGAAGGAAACTCCGACGTATGCCCCCAAACCTATGGAGAGTCAAACTCAGCCGTCTCTCGAGGATGTCCTGATTCGGATGGCGACGGATACACCGACCCTGAAGATGCCTTCCCCGATCAACCGCTACAATGGGCCGATCAAGACGGTGACGGATTCGGAGACAACGTTCAGTTCACCGATGGAGACGAGTGCGTCGATGTTTACGGAAAGAGCACAGAAAACGGAGTACAAGGGTGTCCCGATTCCGACGGAGACGGTCACGCAGATCCATTCGGGGACTTTGTTGCAGAACCCGATTGCACGGGCGCTGACGCGTTCCCGGACGATCCTTTGCAGTGGTGTGACAAAGACGGAGACGGGGTCGGTGACAACTATCAGGTCACTTATGTCACAAAAATCGATGAAGACTACCCCGGTAAAATGATCGACTTGTGTGAGCACATCGGTGATGCATTCCCTGACGATGTAACGCAGTTTTCAGACATGGATTGCGATGGCCGTGGTGACAACAGTACAGGCATTGCACCGGATGCATTCCCGTTGAGATTCTCACAGCAGGACGATAACGACGGTGACGGGTACGGCAACAACTTCACCACAGGGGCACACGAAGGGGATGAGTGTCGAAACGAATACGGAACCTCTACCATCGATCGATTTGGTTGCCCAGACAGCGATAACGATGGAATGTCGGACCTGAACGACCCCTGCAAGTGGGATCCTGCCGTTTCAACGGGCATCCCCGGTAAGGTTGAATGTGCCATCACTGAAGATCCGAACAAATCTGATGATGGTGATTCCGCTGCAGAGGGCGACGGTAAATCCTCCAATACGGTGCTGTACGCAATGGGAGGTGTCATTGCATTCATGCTCGCAGCGATTCTCGTAGCCATGCTTGCACGACAAGCGAGCCGCAAGAAACTCATGCGCGAACGTGCCTTTGAGCGAAAAGCCGAGGAACAGTTGATGGATGAAGAAGAGCGTCGTGAACAGTGGATCAAGTATTACGTTGCAAACGGTGAACTTGACAAGGCTCGTGAGCTTGGTTGGACGGATCCATCATCGCTTCCAGCGTGGAAACAGCACGAGATACAACAGGAAGAAGCCTTGCAATCTTCGATTCCATCGATGCTTGACTTGGACTGATTTACGTAGAGTTTGTACCGCTGCCCTTTAAGTCAATGAGGGCAATCCATCATCATGGGAGAGGGGCGGATGCGTCGCATTGTTGCATGCTCACTTGTGATGCTTCTCGTTTTCCTAATTCCCGTTAGTGCAGAGGAGAGCGAATCTGTTCAACTGCAAATTGAGATTGCAGATGATAACACCAAGCCTTGGTACGGAGCGGGAGAACGTGTCCTTCTGTCGTCCTCAATCGTCAACGATGGCGGAGCAACCTCAATCGCAGAAGACCCTTCTTGTGGAACGGTCATGATCGTTACCGATGCCAAAGGTGATGTTGTGATTGACGAACGAACTGCATGTCGTGGACAAAGTCGCGGGCTCGATATTGGACCTGGAACCACCGCTCTCGACCAACATCAATGGGATTTGACCAACCAAAACGGCGAACCCGTCTCACCCGGCATTTATACCATCACCATCGAACTTGCAGGTTCTGGACTCTCCAGCAGCGCCGATATCACGGTTCAACAAAACGCCAACTTACCGAGCGGATTGATGTTTTCCACATCCTTAACCCACCGCAACAGCGCCCTTGCTCTTGGAGAACCGTTCGTTCTTGCATACCAATTGCACAATCCTACAGATGAAGCAATCGACATCGAGTCGTTTGGCGCATGTCAACTCCTCGTCGAGTTTGAACAGCACCTCCTTGGGCCATCTTGCAACGCCAACAAAGCAACCATCGAACCCTATGCTGTTCTTGCACTCGGGCACACCTTACTGCAACCTACTACAGTTGGTGAAACGACGCTCTCCGTATACACACCCGACGGCATGACGATTGACACCCATCAACTGCTG
>CALBFP010000196.1 GCA_937894115.1 uncultured euryarchaeote | reverse complement strand
TATCGACCTCCCTCGGGAGTCGTTTGAACAAACAATCAAACCAGAAAGAGCAAGCATGGACGCAGATTTATCCTTCTAAATCTGAGAAAATCATTGGCACGCTCTCGAAGTCATCTTCAGTATAGTCTGGATGTTTTCGAACACCTTTGAGCATCAGATTGTTGAGCATGGATTGAGTTTCCTGTTTACTGGTTTTTGCGTATGTTGTTGACATCGTCCTCATTCCAATTTGTGAAAACAGTTCTTCTGTGGAGATGATTTTGAGTTCATCACTTGATTCAATTTCTGCGAACAACGGCCAGTTTCCAGCATTGATTTTTGAAACAACTTGTTCGGGTGTAGCATGTTCTGTTATGGCATCAAGAATGATGCCTTTTCCAGTGTGTTCGACAAGTTTGTACGATCCATCGGGCATACGATAGGCAAACGAATCAAAATCTCCGACCTGCTTTAGTTCCTGAAGCAGAGATGTTGAACGACAGTTATCATCGACTTCAAACATGGATTGAGAAATCGATTCAATCCAAGTTGCTTTTTCTTCAGGCGAGTCGTATTCAGAAACCATAAGATTGGTGAGATCGATGTTCAACAATAAATCACCCAATGGCATGAGGATATCGTTGATGGCTTCTGGCTTCGCCTTCCGTAGTTCATAGCGATTTTCTTTTGCAAACTCATGCAAATTATTGACCGCAGTAATGAGATTGGCGCATTGGGTTACAACATCAGATGCATCACTGTCTAATGAAGCTGTAATGATGGACGATGCAAAACGCTTCAGATTCCTCAAGATGTCAAACAATGAGAGAAGTCCTAGAAATTGGCCAGTGGATTGATCAACGATTGGAACAACAAATTTTGGACTCAATACCGTGTAGAGGATGCCGAACATAATAGGTGTATTCGGGCCCAATGAGTCTTCTTTTTTGGTAAAGAATTCATTTCCGTTGTCATCAATGCATTTGACTAAAATTTCCCTCCCATTGTCCTGTTTGATGATTGGGCAAAACGAAAAATCATTCAGTTTCAAGAAGTTTTGGAGTTGTGAAAAATTCTCTTCGTCTCCAAGGAATTGCTCGGAAATCCTGATAATTTTCGAGACAGGATTCATGAATTCATTAATTGCATTTGAAGAAATTGAACTCCTGATATCTGCAGGACTTGAGCCCTTGGTTAATGCAGAACTCACTTGTTTCCACATCGTATCAATCTGATGAGGTTTTGCGTCTTTGGTATCCTCTTCTTCCTCAAATTTTTTGTCAGACTCAGTTCGAATGAACAATGTGTCCTCGGGTTTTTCTTTTTGTCTACGAATAAGAACAGTAATGACTGGTTCGTCTACACTACCGTGGGAATGGACTGTATGATACCACTGGTTATCAACAAACATTGGTCCATATTCTTGATCGAAAATCTCCTGATCTCCTACAGTCACAGACCGCTTTTGTGAGCCCCAACCATCGTATTGGATTCTGATGATTTCTCCCATTTCTTCTCTTACAAATTTAAACGGCTGCACCACACCGTTTTCATCGATTTCCCGGTCTTCTTTTTCAGGTCGGTAATAGAATTTTATCTTCTCCTTCGGATTGTCATAATTGATGTCATAGTATCTGTATTCGTAGGACCCTTGAATACACATTGTGATGAATGAGCGCTGATGGTTATGCTTGGCAGTTTCATCAGTATGATCGAAGATGTGTATCCTCAATTGAGCCCCGTCATCACCTTTCGGTTTTGATAAACTAAATCGCTTGACAATTCCTGGGTTAACTGTGATTTTGTATTTCTTCGGGTCTCTTGTAAACCAGTTTCTTAGTTCCTGGGGGTATCTCCAAGCTGCAAATCGCAGGAGACAGACCAACCCATGGAGATTTACAGATTCACGACCTCGAAAGGACTCATCGTCCAAAATTTGCTTGTTCAATCGTTCGATTTCATGTTCAATACGTTGGATAATTTCCATTCCTTCACCTCAGTGTCCGTACAGTGATCCGCAGGTTAAATCAACCAAGGATGCAGACATATATGACCATTTTTCGCCCATCATTTGCATCATCACATGGGCAATATCTTCGGGCTTCGCAAGACGATTCAATCGTGTTTCTTGAGCGATTCGATCTCGTTTTTCTTCGGACCAATCGTTGGTCATCCCAGTTATCATCGGTCCAGGGAGGACTGTGTTAACACAGATGTCACGCTTACCAAGTTGACGTGAAATGGACATCGTCAAACCATGAAGAGCCGCTTTCGATGCAGCATAACTCGGTTTATTTGCACCCGCAAAAGCAACAGGGCTTCCAACAAGAACGATGCGGCCACCATCCATCATGTGCAAATCTGCAAGTTGACAAA
>CALBFP010000195.1 GCA_937894115.1 uncultured euryarchaeote | reverse complement strand
GTTTGTTGAAGAACTGTATTGGCCCATCATGTCCGTTGCGCTCGCTGCGAAAATCGCTTTGACCAAGGCAGAACTTGGATCTTGATGACCTCGATTATCGATTAGGTGTTCGAGGAGCAGAGCAGTGGCTCCGGCTGTTAAGGGCGTGGCCATGCTGGTCCCGCCCATGTACGTGTACGACGAGTTGTACGCCAACCAACCTGTACTACTTGTCGATCGGGATTTGGTCGATAGAATAAAGGTTCCAGGCGCAGAAATGTCAGGTTTTATTCTTCCGTCGTCAACAGGACCTCGGCTTGAAAACGCTGCCATCCCACTTGTGTTATCAGCCAACTTATCCGAGCTGATTGGAGATCCGTACGACGACCCCCATACACTGGTAAACGTTGTTCGGTCGTTTTCACTTGCTCCAACAGTAAACACATTTTTTGCTGTGGCTGGACTTCCCAACGAGTCAAAGTCAATCTCTCCATTCTTTGGAGTTGTGTCCTCTCCACTGTTACCTGCTGCAAAGAGAATGGTCATGTTTGGATAGTTTCGAGCACCGATGTCGGCTTGAACCGAACGGGCCGTGTAAACGCCGAATCCGAGACTTGTGGAACCCCATGAATTTGTGTGCACACGCGATCCATTTTCCGCTGCAAGGTCAAACAATTTCGTGATGTTTGAAGGAATTCCCCAGAGCGAGTATCGTTCGTCACCAGGGGTGGATGGATTGTCGCCGTTCGCACACCAGACGCCTACAGATTGAAAGTAGAGCTTTGCCTCTGGAGCAATGCCTTTGATATTGCCAGAAGAATCGGTACCGTCTCCAAGGACCGAACCGGCAACGTGAGTCCCGTGTCCGTCAATATCTGAAGCACCGTCATCCGCCGGAGATCCACACCAACTTGCCCTTGAACTCGTCATTGGGAAAGAGACGATATCCAAGATGTGATCCCTAAAATCTGGGTGCATCGTTGAGTCGTTGGTACCGCTGTCGAGACCACTGTCAACAACTGCAACGGTGATTCCCGTTCCATCAACGTGATTCCATGAGGCGTCGATGCCACTCATTGTTGATTGACTCCAAAGGTCGGTTGCTTTGATGATACCGTCAGCAACACTGTTTTGGTGCGAGAACCACTGTTCTTCTTCCAACCATTCAATCTCTTCTTGTTCGGTTAGCCACGAAATTACGGTTGGAGTTGGATGAATGTATATTGTGGCGAAGCGCCCCTCATGATATTCCACTTCGATACCTTCGGTCGTGTGAATCTCCTCCGGTAATGATTTGCCACTCAACAGTAGGTTTACAGGCACGCTTTCTTGCTGGTAGAGTATGCTTGCGGGCCCTATGTATTCTCCTGTTAGCACCATGCTCAAACCAAGGCTGACTTTGTCGGTAGGATCGAGTTGAACGATTCCCTCAACGCCGAGATCATCCAATTGTTTTGTCG
>CALBFP010000194.1 GCA_937894115.1 uncultured euryarchaeote | reverse complement strand
TTTTAAGGCCACCGAGTTTCTCACGGATTCGCACAAATGCCTGCTTCAACTCTTCAAGGTTGGCATCGCCGTATACTCGACATAGCTCATCAATACGTTCCTCTTTGGTGCGACGAACAGCCCAAACTGGTGCTTCTCTCAAGGCATCAAATAACTCCTGAGGTTGATTAACCGTTCCAATGGTTCGGCTCTCGTTTTCCATCCAAATGGGCTTATCGGCGTCCAAAGTCACGAGGTCAAAATGGCAATCGTTGCTAAATTGCTCCGATGTGGGCTGTGGCAAGCGCTTCAAGTTGCCGAAGGCAGAGCCTAAATGACCAGCACGGCCCTCCAAATCAACTACTTGTGCTCCTTGGGCACGCATCTCCTTCAAAATCTGTGTTTTTCCCACCCCGGTCATGCCTCCGAGAATACGGAGGTTTGCAATCTGGGCAAAGTCCTTCCGAGCCCACGAACGGTAAGCCTTGTAACCGCCAGTAATCTTAATAGTGTTGAGGCCAGCCATCTCCAGCAACCAGGCCACCGCACCGGAGCGCATGCCACCTCTCCAGCAATGGACGACTAAAGGTAATGGCTTCGCTTGAGCGGCAAACCGTTCTTTCGCTTCGCGCACAAATTCAGCCATTTTCAGCCCAACGTATTCCAATCCCTGCTCAACGGCTGCATCCTTGCCAATTTGTTTATAAAGGGTACCGATGACTGCACGTTCGTCATTATCAAAAAGCGGAAAGGATAGCGCACCGGTGATGTGACCCTTATCGAATTCTTTAGGCGATCGGGTATCGAGTATGACGTGTGGCTGTTCGAACAACCACCGTCCTGGTGGACGTTGGACAGAAGCTTCCCTCATGCCTTCATCGGATTGCCCACTTCACGCCACTCATGCCTTCCACTCGCAGGTGGTACACTCCGGCAGGCAAGCCTAGATCGAGTTCAGTTCGCAACTGCGTCAAACGGCCCAAGGCAACTTCCCGGCCGGCACCGTCGTACAGGCGGTAGGTTGCCCCGACCGATTGCTCGGGGACAATCAAGTCGCAGCGGCCGTCATTCGGATTGGGGAATAGCTGCGGCCGTGCGAATGCTCGCTCGGAGACGTCATTTACTCCAAGCAAATTGACGTTATCAATCCAAGTGTGGTTGCCATAGCCTCCCACATTGACAAACGCCACCTCAAGGCAGGTCTCGGCGCCGCCCGTCCAACCCGCTGGCAGCTCGATGCTGTGGTTGGCCCATTGAATGGTACCCCCCGTGTCGTACCAGAACCATGTGTAGCAGCCGTCCACCGACAATTCCTCGCCGTAAGCTGACCAAAGTACCGTCCACTCACTGGCCCCACCAGGACGCCCCCAAACTTCGAGTCCATCCACGTAGGATGAGTACATTTGATATGCAACATCAAAGGTCACACCCGAGAAACCCGAAGGATTAAATGAAGGTGTAATTAACAAGTCCTGTGCCCCATCTGTATCAACCCAGTAATTAGGGAATTGAGCCACTCCATTATCTATCTCTAACAGATCCCAAGCATGTTCCCAAGCGTGACCATTAACCTCCATCCGCCAATTCATCGGTGGAAATTGAGGCTCGTTAAAATTTTCCGAAAATCCCATCGATGGAACCACAGGGACGTTGACCACTTCGATTATATCCTCCCATGTCCATGTGTCGCTATTACCATCCCCATCAGTCACAGTAAGCGTCACTGGATATAACCCTTCTGTTTCGTAGGCAACCCAGACTTCAGCTCCTGCCTCGTCAAGAACTGAGCCACCGTAGAAATCCCAGGTGTAAGTTATTCCCTCACAAATGGCGACAGGGACAGCAGAGAAGTGAATGGGTGAGGCTTGACACGGGGATGCGAGGTTAATATGCCTGCGGTCAACCATGAAACCCGAAAGTACTTCAGACGGCGAATAAAACTCCGCCTCGTGCACGCCGCGAGTGCCAGCGGTTCGAATGTGACCTCCGCAGTAATCCGCTTGCATGAAGGTACACACGTTTATCATGGGCAATCCGGTGTTGTACAGTAGCCAATCATTCATATCCTCATTACGATAGAAAACGCCCTGCGTGGTTCCAATATACAAACCACCATTAGTACCACGCTGATGGGCGAGGCTGATCACTCGTTGGTTAGCAATGGTCTCTGTTGACCAGTCTTGCCAAGTCTCTCCGCCATCTTCCGAGCGCAAAACTTTGTACCCAATCTGGTTGCCGGTAAGTACGGCCCAAAGACGGTCGGGATCTGTGCCGTCCACGTCGAGGTAGATGGGCTGATTATTATTGTTCCCATTTTCCCCCGGTGTTGGAGCAGCTAACTCCCACGTTGCTCCTCCATCGGTCGAGCGGTGAACCCGCCACATTGAACCGCTTTGCTTATGGCTTACGTAGATTCGGTTGCGATCGCGGGGGCTCACCTTTACCGAAATGATTTTCTCCCCGCCGAAATCATTCACGAGAACCCAACTGATGCCCCCATCTTGCGAATACCAAAGCTCTGATCCGACCGGAGAATACATGCAATTGTAACAAGTCGGATCCCACTCAAGATTGCCATATTCTCCAAACCAATAGGAGGTATTGGGTTTCTTTGAACCGTCAAATGGCATGGCATCGATGCGATCGAATCTATCATCCGTGAAACGAAATGCTCCACCATCGTGGTAACCACGGGTCGCATCACCCGGATTAATGAAGCCCCGGAAATTGTCCCCGGCCAATTCAGCCAACCAACCGCCAGAACTATCCTCGTCAGCGCCCCAATGGTACAAGTCGGCATTACGTATCAGAGTTCCGTTGTGGTACGTACCACCGACCATAACGTCTGGACCCCGCCAGCCCGATTGCCAACCCCAGAAGTCTGTTCCGTGCAGCCCGTACATTCGCGGTTCTATGTGGTCACCTTCATCGGCCGAATAGAAGAGACCGCCGTCCGAGGCGACCCACATGTCCACTGTACCGTCATTGCGGGTAAAGAATTTAATGTCGTGCACGTCGGCGTGAGTATAACGTTCTGCTGTGAATTCACCCGCCCAAGTGACCCAGTGGCCATTCAGCGACCAGTCTGCTCCGCCGTTTTCCGAGCGCCACACATTGATTCCAGCAGCGAACTGCCTATCGGCGTCGGTAGGGCTAACGTCAAGGGCAAGATCGTAATAATACTGTCCTCCGTCGCCACTTCCGTCTTCGCTCCAACCCAAAATATTGGGGTTCGTTACGGCTTCCCAAGGACCACCAGGGCCATCGCCGCAGCACATAAATTCAAATGTCTCACCGGCATTAAAGCTCTGGTATATTCCGTACAATCCACCACCATCAGGTGTGGACCCAGCGGCGAGAATGACGACCCGGTCGGGGTCAGCTGTGGTAACTGCCAACTCGCAACGACTCTGCCCATCATCACTGTCCACAATCGGCCATCCAGATGCGCCAGCACTAAAAGATATTCCACCGTTTAGTGAACGCTTAAATACCGTGCTTTCGCCCAGTAGTTGAATTGTATAACAGATGGTTGGATTGGTGGGATGAAAAGCCAACTCCATAAATTCGCCTGAGGCTATTTGAATCATGGTCTCACCGTCATCTTCACTTCGGAAAAGACCGTAGTTCGTTGCTGCAAACAATTGGGGCTCGTTATCTTCCATCACCGGTGAAAAGATGACGTCCCGATACCACCTATCGGCCCCTTGAAAAATTGAATTGCCACAGGTTTCCCAATTCAAACCGCCATCCGTCGTTCGCCACAATTGGCCTGAACCAGAACCTACAAATACACGATCGGAATCCAAGGGATGAATCGCTATGCTGTATACGCTTGTAATTGGCAAATCACGTGTCATTAGTTCCCAGTGGGCACCGTGATCAATGCTTTTCCATGCTCCGGCCGTCGCTGTTCCGCACCACACCACCTCGTGGTCAGAAGCAGCTTGTTCCACTGTATAGACATGACACGCACCTGGGCTTTGTACTTGAAACTGCATGGCAACTTCGGGGTCGTAGCTCCATGGCCCCATTTCATTCCATTCACCGGTCATCCGATTTGCGTTAGCCGTGTGCGCAGCTGAATAGGCCCGGGAGACCGACGCAGTGGGTAACTCAATGTTACGCATCCAACGTTTGTAAAACTGGGTGTCTCGATTTTTTTCGAACGAATGGGTTGCGTAATAAGCCTCATAAGCAGCTCTAACCCTCTCCGGTTTCGCCAATCCGCCATACATCATCCGAACCCAAGTCGGAGCTTCATCCGATGGCCGATAAGGTGTTTGAGGAACAAATTGGGCATGCGCAATTGTGGTGTAGGCGAGACATACAAAGATGAGGAGACGGGACTGGGTCAATTGCATGTCCAAAAATAAGGCTTGGTATTATGGAAAAAGAAAGAGCCACCCCACAACGGACGGCTCATTCGCTCAAGTATAATTTCAAGAGTTATTCAAATCATTGATTTGTCATTCCGGACACGCTGTTCCATAGTACTGGAAGAAAGTGAGTAAATCGCTGACATCTATGAACATATCACCATTGATGTCCCCAGGACATGCATCCGGATAATCGCAACCACCGGGGAAATTAGCATCGGGAGCAAAGTTCAACCCCTCAGAATCCATACAACCTACGATGAGGCAAGACCCATCGTCGGACGTGGCCGACGCATCGTAATTACACGCAAGCTCATTCATGCAACCTGCGAACTCACAAGAACCATCGTCACCGAAGGCATTAGGGTTGTAGTTCGTGGCACCAATACTTGTGCATCCTGCATACAAGCACGACCCATTCTCTTCTTCCGCTGCTTCGTTAAAGTTGGACGCCACGGGATCCATACATCCTTGGGTTGGACAGGTAAACGCACACGACATATCATCGTAAGTGGCAGCGGGATTGTAATTGGCAGCAGCATCGTACATACAACCTGCCACGATGCAGGAACCGTCATCTACGTTTGCGCCAGAGTCATAGTTGTCTGCATCCGGATTCGTGCAGCCGGTGTATTCGCACAGCATTAATTGATCACCCGTATTGGCTTGTGGATCGAAGTTCGAAGCCATGGAATCGTAACAACCGGTGTACAAGCAGAGTTCCGATTGTTCTCCAGTATTCGCCTGTGGGTCAAAATTATCCGCTTCTTCGTCCATACAGCCCGTATACAAGCAAGTCCCATCATCGGTGTTCGCACCTTCTTCGTAATTGTCAGCTGTTAGGTCCGTGCAACCGAAGTATACACACAAGGTCTCTTGATCTCCAGTATTAGCTTGAGCGTCGTAATTGTCAGCATCCTCATCCATGCACCCCGTGTACAAGCAGCTACCATCCTCCAAGTTGGCTCCGATATCGTAGTTGTCGGCATCCGAATCCATACAACCGGCGTACAAACAAGTGCCATCATCAGAGTTAGCACCTTCATCGTAATTCTCCGCTTCTGCATCAGTGCAGCCGAAGTATATGCATAACGCTTCTTGGTCACCTGTATTGGCCTGTGCGTCAAAGTTGTCAGCCTCCGAATCCATGCAACCTGTGTATAGGCAACTACCGTCCTCCACGTTTGCTCCAATATCATAATTGTCGGCATCCGCATCCATGCAACCGAAATATTCACACAATGCCAATTGGTCACCTGTATTGGCTTGTGCATCGAAGTTGTCGGCATCAAGGTCGTAGCAACCGGTGTACAAACACTCAGCAGCTGGATCCCCGGTATTGGCTTGTGAATCAAAGTTATCCGCTTCTGCATCCATGCAACCAGTGTACAAACACGAGCCGTCGTTCAAATTTGCTGCCGGGTTAAAGTTATCTGCTGTTTCGTCCGTGCATCCATCATAAATGCAACCCATATCATCAAAGTTTGCTGAAGGATCATAGTTTGAAGCTGAAGGATCTGTGCAACCGCCTGCAATCAGCGGGAACGTTAACTCGACATCCTCGTATTGTTCAAGTTGACCATTCAACTCAAATTGAATGTTATAACGCAAGAAAATTACGCCGTTAGTGGTAAACTGACCGACGAGCAGCCGCCCGTCTGCGTCAGGTACGCCTTGGGTATCTGAGGCCCCCGGATTCAGGAATATTTGTGCACCAGCTTCTGAATCAATAATCATGTCGTCCCCTGCGTTGAATGAGGGTAAATGCAGGTACATATTTTGTTGCGCCAATGCATTATAATCACCCGGGGCGGCTCCTATGGTCAACCAAGAATCGTATTCCAATTCAGGGAAATAGCTGAAAAAGCCCGGATTGATATTGCCGCCAAAGTCCTCGCCTAGCGGATGTTGATAAAATGCTCCCGTCGTGGTCGTCCACCATGGAAACTGTGCATTTCCGAACAACGCCGTCATATCTACGTCGGCATTTGTATCGAACTGAGCGTAAACACGGTACGTGCTATTTCCTTCCACCGTGCTATCGCCGACAACTTCATAGGTCAGGCCTAAGAACGAACCGTCTCCCCAAACGCAGGATCCGTCGTCATTGGTTGCGAGCGGGTCATAGTTACTTGCTGAAGCCGAGGCACAACCCAAAATTTCGTCGCACTCTTCCACGCCATCTCCTTCGTAGTCGCCGTTGCAATTACCATCACAATCCGTGAATGGACCGGCATATTCACAAAGCTCCGGCACATCTATATCGGCCATTGGGTCGTAATTGCACGCCAACTCATCGAAGCATCCTCCGGCTAAGCAAGAGCCGTCTTCATCAGTGGCACTCTCATCGTAATTATAGGCTTCGGCATCCGTGCATCCGGGAATTTCTTGGCCGTCGCAGATACCATCTCCATCTATGTCACTGAAACAATTGCCATCGCAGTCTACGTGTTCTGTGCTGTAGTAGCATGAACCGTCATCGTCGGTTGCATCAATATCATAATTGCACGCAGACGATTCCGTGCACCCCACGCCGAATACCGGGAACACAAGGTTCAAATCCGTAGCGTGATGCGTAATGCTCGTCGCGTCACGGAATTGCAGGTTGTATTTCACAGAAGTCACACCACTGGTTGTGAACTGGCCGAGTAACATTTTTCCATCTTGAACAAAAGACAGAGGGCTACCATCGGGACCTGGGATGTAATACAAACTTGCTCCGACAGCAGTATTGACGAGCACATCGGCACCATTGGCTTCAAAGTCCGAAAAGAAGCTAGCCAATCCTACCGACTGCAATTCAATGTCTGATCCAGGACCTCCACCCAAGGCAATCCAAGTATCATATTCCAAATCCGGGAAAAACGAGAAAAGCTCTGGATTGATGTCGTGAGCCAATAAACCGCCCAATTCATCTTGATGAAATCCTTCTGTTGAGCTTATGGCCCAAGGCATTTCTTCCGTTCCAAAGCACGCAACAACTTGAATCAAAGTATCAGGGTTGAAATCGGCATACAATCGATATGTTGATGTCCCGTCGACGAGGTCGTGCCCTACCAATTCATAACTCAAACCTGTGAATAAGCCTTCTGGCCATTCGCAGGATCCGTCATCATCAGTTGCTGACGAATCGTAGTTTGTCGCAGAAGAAGAAGTACATCCAGAGACTTCAACCTCATCGCAAATGCCATCGCCATCGTAATCGTTCAAGCAATCGCCATTGCAGTCTTGGCCTGCGTCTGGATAAATGCAAGAGCTGTCCTCATCCGTCGAGATTGGGTCATAATTACATGCCAACTCATCCGTACATCCCGCCACTTCAAATTCATCACATACACCATCACCATCGGTATCTGACAAGCATCCACCCTCACAGTCATATCCAGCGGCTGGACCATTGCCTTCGCAATCGCAGGCGCCTTCAGAAATACCGTCACCTCCACATACCCCACATTCGTCGAATACAAGGCATGAAGCATCATCTTCCGTCGCTGAGGAGTCGTAATTACATGCTAGCGCATCTGTACATCCCGCAACTTCAAATTCATCGCATACGCCGTCGGCGTCAGCATCTGAAAGGCATATGCCTTCACAGTCATATCCATCAGCTGGACCATTACCTTCGCAATCACAGGCGCCTTCTGAAAT
>CALBFP010000193.1 GCA_937894115.1 uncultured euryarchaeote | reverse complement strand
TTTTCACCGTTGGTGTTGTTCACCCACACGGTGTAGGTGGTGTTGCCCTTGGGCAGTGTTGGCGTACCGCTGAGTTCACCGGTGTTGGCGTTCATCACCAATCCGTCGGGCAGATCGGGCTCGTACTCGTACGTGCCGCCTGAAAGCGTGTGATAGGGCGCCAGTGTGGTGATGGCGGTGTTGTTCACGGCCACCAAGGTTGCCGGTTGACCTGCACCGTTGGGGTCGCTGTCAGGCCCTGCAATACAAACGTTGGACACCGCATTGGGACCGTCGCAAATACCGTCACCATCGGTGTCGGGGTTGAGTGGGTCGGTGCCCGTATCGGTTGCGTCAATGTAGGTTCCAGTGTCCGTTTCGATGCTGTCGTCAAGGCCGTCCCCGTCGTCGTCGGTGTCGGCAACCAGACCGGGGGTTGGTCCTTCGGCTGCATCGTAATCGCTTGGTAAGTCGTTGGCAAGCCCATCGCCGTCGTAGTCCGCAAGGCTTCGCAAACTGAAGGTGAAGGTCTCCACCGAGCCATCGCTGTGCGTGGCTGTTACCGTGTATGTGGCGTTGGTCGAGGTAGAAGTGACCGTGCCCGTGATTTCGCCCGTGGTGGAACTGTTGGTCAGGCTGGCCGGCAGGTTCGGCGAAACGGTCCATGTGGTGGTTCCGTTCCAGAACGGGGGATGGAAGCCAATTGGATCAATCGTTTGGTTCTCAACGACCGTGTGAGCGTTCGTGGTATCCACGCTGAAGTACAACTCGTGCGTGGTTGAATAGCCGCTCTGATTGGCGTAAATCGTGTAGGTTTGATTGTTGGCATAGACCGAGGGTGTCCCGCTGATCGTACCACCAGAGATGCTCATGCCTACAGGTAGTGGAGGTTCAGTTTCCCACGAAACCGATGGGGGAGAGTTCAAGGTGATGTTAACTGGGTCGTATGCCATCAACTCGACACCTTCATGGCAATAATTACCAATCCAGCCAAGTGTTGGATGCACGCCAGTACATGATCCAAAGAAAACCGTGTTGCCAGCAATGACTGGATTGTAGTGAAGGTAATTGCCGTTGTACGAATCTACGTTTCCGGTAAACGACGTGATCGCAGTTGTACCATTTGTTGTACCGTTGCTCACGTAGAGATTGGCGTTTGGCACATTAACTCGGAAATACATTTGGTCACCAATGGCGGTAAATGCAGATATGGTATTGATGTAGCCGAGGCTTGACGAATTTACAACCGCAAATGTTCCTTCTGGGGTTCCATCAGTAACAAATGCGGCTTTCCAATTGGAGTGAATTGAAGAGGCGTAGAAAAATGCCAAGCCATTCGTTGGTGTCATGTGTGCGATTTGCGTATCAATTGGGTAGCCATTCGATGAGTTGCCTGGATTCAAGTCCATCACCAATGCTGTTCCTGCTGCAGTCCCGTCAGTCTTCCACAATTCTTTACCGTGTATTCCATCATCAGCTGAGAAGATGACCATATTATCTGTAGCAGTCATATCGGTATTGGAGACCATGCTACCTGCATTGTATCCAGAAAGAGTTTGTGTATTGATATCTTTGACCATCATTGTGCCTGAGGCCGTTCCGTCACTCTTCCACAATTCAGTACCATGGGTTCCGTCATTGGCTGAATAGTAGATGTTGTTGCCTAGAACAGCAACACGAGTGAGACCGAAATGTTGCACGATACCACCACCACTGTAGAGATTCTTGACCATCACCGTGCCTGAGGCCGTTCCGTCACTCTTCCATAACTGTGTTCCGTTCGTTCCGTCGTCGGCTGTGAAATATACATGATTTCCAAGCACGACGAGGTGGTCGCTTGTCAAACCATCGTACGGGTTGTAATTTTGTGTAGAAGGATATCCAGGGCGGATGTCTTTTACCATTTGAGTTCCAGAAGTGGTACCATCAGTTGACCATAATTCCCTTCCATTGTCATCATCGGCAACGAAGAACAGAAGACCGTTTGCAAAGACACCTAGGGAATTGGTTAGAACAGAGCTACCAGTCGTGTTTGACTGAGTAAATTCCTTGATCAACACTGTACCGGAAGTTGTTCCATCGCTCATCCATAATTGCATCGAACCATTATGGAAGTAGAGGGAATTTCCATCGCTCACCATCCATGATGGGTTCAAATGTTCTTTGACTAGAACTGTTCCAGATTCTGTGCCATCGCTCTTCCAAAGACCACCACTTGATGTCGTCGGCTTTCCATGGAAATAGACAAAGTCTCCCAACGAAGCAAGGCCATATTGCGAGTTGCCGATACCTGTTTTCTGGGAGTAGGAAACAGAACCTGTGGTCGGATTGATGTCTTTGGTCATCCAATACGAGCCATTTCCGCTGTAAAATGACCCAGGGGGTGCCTGTGAGGTGTAGTTGAGTGTGATCGGCGTCATCGCTTCGCCCAAGTTGAGCGCCGCACCGTCCACCGCTGAGGTGATGGTGCCGTACGGTAAAGTGGACAGCCAAATGCTTGTCTGGAAGGTTGTTCCGCTGATGACAGCCGTGACCGTGTAGGTCCTGTTGACCGTCTCA
>CALBFP010000192.1 GCA_937894115.1 uncultured euryarchaeote | reverse complement strand
ACAATCAGTGCTCTACAGCGTAATCTATCTCCACGAACGTCTACCTACGAGTAGTCTCACGCGGAACCTGCTATTGCCCATCTCGATTGGACTTTCACCCCTATACCCAGCTCGTCCGAGCGATTTGCAGATCAGCAACGGTGCGATCCTCCACCCATCTTTCAACGGGCTTCAATCTGGCCAGGCATAGATCGTCGGGCTTCAGGTCCTCCACCATTGACTCCAAGCGAGCACACTTCGTCCCTCACAGTAAACTGCTGCGGACTTGTCGGTTTCCCTTCGGCTACGCGGATCAACCGCTTAACCTCGCCAATGATCAAAACTCCCTGGGGCATTTTTCTAAACGCACGATAGGACGCTGCTCATATCATCGCTTTCACGCCCTATCAGCCTGTACCCAACTGGTTTCACGGTCTTTTCACATCCCGCCAAGGATACTTTTCAGCTTTCACTCACGTTACTTGTAAACTATCGGTCTCGAGTTGTATTTAGGATTGGAAGTTTCTGCCTCCCACATTCACGCGCGATTTCCAGCGCACGCTACTCTTTTACAGTCACGTGGTCATATCAGGTACGGTTACGGGACTTTCACCCTCTATGGCTGTGCCGTTCCAGGCAACTTCACCTTCTCTGACTTAGACAAAAGACTGCAAACCACATTTCCCTCTCTTTCGATTTGGGATTCGGCTTGTCCTGTTCCGTTTTCATTCGCCACTACTCACGGAATCTCTGTTGATTTCATTTCCTCCCCCTACTAAGATGCTTCAATTCGGGGGGTTCCCTATCGCATCGCGATTGTTTCCGAAGAAACAGGAAGTCCCATTCAGCCATCTGCGGATCCAAGACATTCTTGCGTCTCCCCGCAGCTTTTCGCAGCTTGTCACGACCTTCATCGGCACTCGAGCCGAGCGATCCCCCAGTTGGGTTGTAGCATCACATGTATGTATTCCACACCATGCGAGTAACCCTTCGGTATCTAGTCATGCCAATTCGGCCTCCACAGAAAACCACCTCCTCGAGGGATGATTCTCCTCAGCCCTTCCCCCGACAGCAGTTGCCGAGGTGCTAAGCAACATTCCGACCTACCCCACGTATATGAAGAAATCGGACGCCAATTCCTGCCTGAACGTATCATCAAGCGGTAATTATCGTCATAAAGATGGCAGTTTGAGAAGGTTCTGAGAAACCAACGGCTCTGATTGTATCGATGCAAGAATCGATTTGGCTTCACCGTATTGACCGAGCTGCGCAAGTATGGCAGCATGAAGATTGACAAAATGCGATGCAGATTTGAACTCATTTGGGACCATTTGAATCAAATTCAAAGCTTTCTCTTCGCGCCCGCTCAACAAGAGAGCTTGCGCTAGATTGTAGAGTGGGTCAGCCTCCTCCGGTTGAGCACGTACCGCCTCCCTTAGCGATAGAATGGAAGCCTCAAATTGCGTTGCTGCATTTGAAACGTCTACTGGATCGGTGGATTCTTGCATGTGCGTGGCCACTTGCAACAAAGAAATACCGTAATTGTTCATCGCACCAACATCACTAGGCACGCCTGAAAGAACCCTTTGGAACGCCCGTGCTGCACCACGCCAGTCGCCCCGGCCAATCGACATGAATCCTTCTTCAACCAAGGTTTTGACTTCCACATCTTGAGATGCCTGTACCGTCATTGCACGAGCGGGATGCAAATCAAAAGGCGTAAATGTTTTCTCGCTGTATTCCACTACTTGCGGTCGTTCGAAGGAATCCACTGCCCCATGGTCGACATGGACAATCGTGTCCTCAAGATCGGAAAATACAACTTCGACAACATCATCCTCAATCGCATAAATTTGTTCACTCTCCATGTCGTCAATTGGCAGTTCTGGTTGATTGAACTGGGCCGGTTCGGCTTCTTCAATCGGTATGGCAGTGATGCGTATTGGTTCTTGTTTTGCACTCGTTTCTGTGGTAGTTTCGGCAGGTTCTGTAACATCAGGTATTGAAGGGACCTCAGATTCTGGGACGGGTTCAGGCTCTGATTGCGTCTTCTCGCTCTCCTCAGTTCGCTTTTTTTGTTCTTCAACCGTGATTTCAGTTGCAGTTGTGGAATCTTCAAGTTCCGCTTCTTCAACATCAAACGGGATTCCGTCACGATGACTTCCAATACCAAAAGGCAAACGGGATACGTTGGTTAACGACTCACCCCCGTATCCAAACGGAAGGTTCGATTGAGCCTCAACAGCAGGTACTTCTGCAGGCTTATCGATTCCTTCGAGATCGTACCAAGCCTCGGCAGCATCGTCAAGTCCAGGCACTTCATTCGGAAGAATCATGTCCGCATCTTGGAAGTCTTCGGATTCTTTCTGAAGAAGCGACCCGCACGCAGGGCATGAACCTCCAGCCAAGTAGAGGATTCCGCAAACTCCGCACTCGTTCATACTGACCCCGAATTGGCGTTGACCGCTCGGTTCTTCAATCCAACGCTTTGTCGTGTCTACTCTTCAGAGTCAACTGTTGAGTCTGTTTTTGCAGAGGAAATAACCACAGACTTGATTGCAGAAATGATTTCTTCAGCATCATCGTCAACCAACGCTTCCGCTGGTGATTTTCCTTTGGCGCGTCCTCGAGAATATTGAGCAATAATGCCGATGAGAGCAATACAAGTAAGAGCAATCTTCCAAGTCGTGCCACCATCTTCGCCACCGACAACATAGACAAGCACCATGTAGAAGGTGACGATGAGGGTCGAGAGAATCATGACAGGGAATCCCGCCTTGAAGAATTCATTGAAAGATATTGGATAGCCTGCTTCTTCAGACAATCCCGCCGTAACCACATTTGCTGAAGCACCAATCAGCGTACCGTTACCACCAAGACAGGCGCCAAAGGCAAGGGCCCAAATCAATGGTCCAAGATCAAGATTGAGTTCAACAGAGAGCGAGAGTACGATAGGAATCATGGTAGCTGTGTAAGGAATGTTGTCGATGAAGGCAGAAGCGATAGCTGAGACCCAGAGAATAATCACAACAGCAGCAGCGAGTCTGTATTCTTCACTAAATGATTCAATACCTTTCTCAACGAAGCTTCCAATGTAGTCGATAACGCCCATGTACTGCAAGGAATGAACGAGAACAAACAGACCAGCAAAGAAGAGCAAAGTTGTCCACTCAACGTGTTCCAAGGGCTCTTCCAGTTCGTGCGGGTTTGTAGCAAGGAGCATGATAACAGCACCTCCTAAAGCAACCCAAGATACGGCTATGTGAACAACAGGGTGAAGGAAAAATCCTATGATAACCAGACAAAGAATGGCACCGCTCACTCTCAGGCCCTTCATATCCTTGATGGCATACTGGCGCTCAAGTTCGGTGATGTCACGGTCACGTCGCCCACTGAACTCGTCCTTGTACAGCCAGCGAATGAGCATGAAGGATGGGACGATTGTAAGCAAGATACCAGGTGCCATTTCAATGATGAAGTCGTTGAATGTAACACCATCAGAAGCGAGATTAGCAATCTCAGGATTGCTGTTTCCTTCGATTGCTGACGGTGACATTGCCGATCCAATCATGATGTTTGGCGGGTCTCCAATCATGGTGGCAGCACCACCGATGTTTGAGAACAAAACCTCGGAAATCAGGATTGGTATTGGCTTGATGTCGAGTACTTTCGCAATTTGAATCGTAACTGGAGTAAGCAGTAGCATGGTTGTAACATTGTCCAAAAATGCTGACAATACTGCGGTAACCGCACAGAGGATAACAACGAGTGTCCAAATCTCACCGCCGCTTTTCTTGTACGCTTGCACTGCAAACCATTCGAACACACCCGTATGAGAGATGACACCAACCATGACCATCATACCTAGCAGAAGACCAATCGTCTCCCAATCGATCATGGTCGTTACTGCTTTGAGGCTGAGCGTGTCTTCAACGGAGTAAAAATTCAGGGCGATAACAGCGAGGAGCCCACCAAGTGCTGCAGCAAGTGTACGGTGAACGACCTCGGTAATGATCAGAGCATAGACGAACAAGAGAATGCCGAGTCCGACGTAAACGGCTTGCTTATCCATCCCGTCCTTCACAGTGATGTCGAGGTGGATCCCATCTCCACCACCTGCCGCAAAGCCACTTTGCATGAAGTACATCGTACCGACGACAATCAAAGACAGAAGCGCAATCAGTTGTGCTGGATGTCGGCGTGTGAAAAGAAGACTACCGCCCATGGCATTTCGAATAACATGACCTTATTGAGCGTTGGGTATTGGTAATGCTAATTTTTCCAAAATACAGCGACGTTTCCACGTGCGAAGATGACCTGACTTGTCGTCTGTTCAGCAAGATGAGCCCACACCTGTTTGAGATCTTCACGCGAAAACAATCCCCTGTTCACTTTTGCTTTGACAAGGTTTCGAGAAGACAATTGACCGTCCAATTCAACAACAACCGCATCGGTTAAGCCGGATTTTCCAATTCGGAGTGTGATTGGTAACGATGCTTCTTTGGCACGTCGTAGAATTGAATCAGGTATTTTCATACGTTTACCTCTTGATGGATTTGTAAGGGATTCTCCGGGTTGATTGACACTTCATACAGTGAATAATTTTGACTCCATTTCGTAAACGGACGCGACTCGTCGTTCCGTGAATGAGCAATGTCGCGCAAGAACGGCATACCAATCGTTTTGCTTCTTTGGTGAATCGTATTCGATTCCTTCGAGAAATTTTGTGCACGTGTTTCGCCCATATTTCACGATGATTTTGAGGATGATGTTGTACATCACCTATGAGACTTAGCAATCGATTCTGTGATTGAATTGCATGTTGCCGACGCCTGTTTTTCTGTCGGTAATGTCTCGATTTCATTCGATTCACCTAGTCGAGGGCTTTTAGGAGATCTTCAGTAATTAAATCGATGTCCCTGTCACCATCAACAACGGTCAAAAGGCCTGCATTCTGGTAATAATCAGCCAGTGGGGATGTTTGGCGATGATAGGCTTCAAGGCGTGCAGTAACGGTTTCTTCATTATCGTCAGCCCTTCGTTTTTCCAGGAAGGTACTGCAACCACATCCCGCTTTTGGGAGCGGATTGAATGTATCATGGAATACATCTCCACAATTTCCGCAGCTGTACCTACCACAGATGCGCTCAACAATGCGCTCATCGGGGACATCGATTGCCAAAACGATGGACACGTCAACAATCTCTGCTAAGGCTTCTGCCTGTGGAACGGTTCGTGGAAAACCGTCGAACATGACCCCATTTTGCGCATCATCATGTTTGACGCGTTCCTTGATCAAGTCAATGATGACCTGATCGGGAACAAGTGCTCCAGCATCCATGTATTTCTTTGCCTCGAGACCAACATCGGTTTGTGCCTTAACAGCCGCCCTGAGCATATCACCGGTCGAAACCTGAGGCAAACCAGTCGCATCGGTCATCCGTTGTGCTTGCGTTCCTTTTCCTGCACCAGGTGGTCCAAACAATACAATGTTGAGCATAATCCAACGTTTCCCATCTTCCATTTGAACGTATCACTTCAACCCCATGCGTTGCAAATACTGTTCACC
>CALBFP010000191.1 GCA_937894115.1 uncultured euryarchaeote | reverse complement strand
CTCAATATCTGTTCAGTAAACGTCGCAGTAATGTGATTGTTTGCTCCACTCGAATACTGTTGAGTGTTTTCATTGTTCAGTTGTTCCAGCGGGTGTGTGGTTGCTCCGAGTATCATGATTATGCACAAAGCAATTACTATTGGTATCTGTTTCAATTTGTCATCTCCTCTTGTTCATCGATGTCAAGTTTAAGCCACCCTTCAAACGCTTCAGTGGTCAATGTGGGCAATCCCGCTAGACTGTCCGAGCGTTTAATTGGAGATTCCTCCCATTGACTTGGTGTTTGACGCTGTATCCAACTCCATGATAAGCTCGGCCGGGATTCATCAATTGGCATTCGAACTGATGAAGGATCCACCAGCACGGGGCCTATCTTGAATGTCGGTGCTATACGAGCCACAGCGTCTTCCCAGTGGTCTCTCAACAATGTAATTTCCTTTTGTGGCAAGAATCCCGATGTAATGTGGAACGCAGATTGAGGATTCATTAGTAAAGTCAAATGGATTGTTTTCTCTGGGAGCACATCAATTGTCGGATCAAACACAACATAGGGGTGGTCAATTGAGTGAGAGTCTGGGAACTCTGGCTGACCGTTTGAATCAAGAGGGTAAACAGCATGGAAGCGTTTGTAATCGTCATTGACAAAATACCCTAGCAATCCATCGATTTCCCGAGCGATACTCCCGAGACGGATTTGGAATTTGTGAGCGCGCTCTTTGTCATTCAATTCAACGGAGCCACCTTCAACCTGAAGTCGCAAAGAAGCACGCACAACCGCTACAGGTCGACCCATGAAGAAACTTGGATGCCCACCGCCACCGTTTCCGAATGGATCGTTGTGCCACGTCGTTACATCAATAGAACGTAACATTGCAGAGAGTACTCCTTCTCCTGAATGCGATATGCCCTCCTCTTGCTCGTCTACAAGGCCTATCTCATACATGGCATTGAGTAACTTGTTCAAATGCTCATTACCAGATGCTGGTAACGCTCCCATCACACCATCTGCTCCTGGCGCATTATCCCATGCCAATTTTCCTTTCTGAATACCTCCTAAGGACCAATCCCGCTCCGCAACGCGTAATTGTCCACATGATTCACCTTTGGAATCAAACACTTCCATGGCCCACTCTACGTGATCTGGAAGTAAGTAACCACAAATTGGGTTAGATGCAATCTCCTGACCGAAGACCGACCCCATTGCAGCATTTGCCGCTTTTGAGTCGTTATCATTCGCCAACAAACAAACGTCTAGACGTGCAGGTTTGGTTAGCCTCGGGCGTAGAACCATTAATCCTGAGTCATCATTTTCATTTTCGAGTGAAATCCCGATACTAACCGCTGGAGGGTTTGAACCCTCTGCCACGAGCAATCCCTCAGGCCGTATCGTATCCACTTGTCCATAAGCATCTACCAAGCTCAATTTATTGATCTGTAGAGTACCTGAGCGCATTGGTAGGTCCTCACTAAAGCCATTAATCTCATCATCGATACCAGACAAAGTGACGGTATGCAAATCCCGATTTTCAAAGCTGTTGATAAGTTGCTCAAATTGCAGCTCTTCATCCGAGTCCAGAACACCGTTCATCGCGACTTGCTCGTCCAAATCAGCCTCCTCATCCAAAAAGCGACGTATGTGGGATGCAACCACATTTCCTATGCTTCGAGTCAAAGGCAATCGCTGTGAGAATGTCATTGTAATTGGTTCTGTTTCGGGTATTACGTCTGTTTCATCTCTCTCGTAATCAACTTCACCGAGCGCCCATCCCTCGGTTTGAGAGGTGTATGTGACTTCTACATCAGCAAGTATCGGAAGCCAAGGTTGACTCCACGGTTGGATGGCAACATGGGAACTCATCGTTTCTTGAGAATCAAACATTTGTTGGTTTTCACCGCGATTGTATGATTGAAACTGTTCCTTGTTCGAGGTAATTAGCATCGAGAGCACTGCAAATTCTCTCAACAGAAGTGGTATCTCTTGTGGCAACCAATCGGGCAAGGAGATTTTGGTTTCAATACTTCTTGCTGATTGATGATCAGCAAACTTTTGCTTCAAATCTGCTTCGGTTCGGACTCGTGTTTTTCCTTCAGAATGATATTTTCCTTCCTTTGCTGGCCTAGTTGAAACACGCTCGTTTGAGAGAATTAAAACTGGATCTTTCGTTTCGTAGTAGCGTGGTGCACCATATGCTGTTACTTTGCCCACTCGTTCTGGGGATTCCTTCTCCATGATCGATGAATCGTAATTACCTAGGGTATGCAATGGGCTCTTCAGGTTTGCAGAGGATTTGCTTTTTCCAAACAATCGCCCTAAACCACCTCGAGCCGCATCCGATTGAGAGTATAGTTTGTCTTTCTTCATTGCAGCCAAAACAGTCTCCGAAATTCTATTGTCCGGAAGCCATTCCCGCTGAATTTCTTCCTGCACATAGTCGAACAAAATTCCGGAATCTACTGGATGGAATGTCATTTTGTGTCGTGCTTTTTCAAATCGATCCAATCCGTCTAGTGAATTCAACTCTCCTAAGAGATTGTGTGTAAAACCCACAAGGTACTTCTCAATTTCCCTTCTCTCATCTTCCCCTTTATTGTTATCTTCTTGCAATTCTGTGGAAACAAGAGCGGCTAGAGCCTCTTCTTGATCGACTCCAATCGCAGCATCGAGTTCACTGTTCACATCACTTATTGGTTCATCCCCCCAAACAACCCCGTATACTGCCCCATGATACAAGGAATGATTGCACCAATTGATTCCGAGTGTATCCACCGCGGGTCGCTCTGAGATGGGTGGACGATCATCGATACTTGAAACAGAATCGGTGACAAGTGCTTCCATTCTAGTGGAATCCAACGCGTTGGCTACATCTGTCGGAGATGGCATTCCAATAAACGATGACTTCTGTTTGAATTCATCGGTTTCTTTACCCTCTCCAACTCTCACCTTTTCACCTCCTTTGCTGCTGCATATTTCGTCATGAAATCTAATATCTCTTTCGAGAGTTCAATTGTCGGATCGTTGTCAATGTTTGACCTGTTAATCGCCCAATTGAACTCATTCTCTATTCGGTCAAACCATTCATGCTCTGATGCTGACGATGGCATGAAGGCAGGATCGTTCTGTTGGTTGGTATACCAACCACATACAAAATAATCATAATTTCCATTGCTTGATGGAACGTCGTGAAATGAGAAACGACCTTCAACATTATCATAGGTTGCAGTCCAATAAAAATCGCCGTCATGAGGCCCAATCCCAGTCAGCGATGAACTCTTGGTTGATGCGGCACTTGAAACATAATCTGTAAGATTCTGAACTTTGAGTGTATCTGAATTCACAATCCAAGCCGAATCTAAAACCGATGACTTGTCCGCCTTTTTTTGACGAACAACCAGCCAGCGGTCGGGAAGTTGGGGGAATGTAAGACTCTCAGATAGTGTTTGTTGACCTTCATTCGCACGATTGAATTCAATGCGTTCATCAATTGCTTCGCGAAGTGTAATACGTCTCAATGCCCCATCCGCTGGGATTAAACCATCCGGGACGACATCATCGAGATCAAGATACGTATCTTCCTCAATGAAAGAATCATCTTCGGAGGCTGCACCTTGAAGTAATGCCTGCGGAAGAGTCCACATGAGATGAATACCTGGATCAAGTCCACCCCCGTTTGAAACGGATTCATAGGAAAATGGAGGAGGCAGTCCCCACACTTTAGATTCTCCTTCTTGCTGTGAATATGTCGTCTTTAGTGAGGCGTGTTTTCTTGAAGCTGATTTGCTCTCATTAGTGCTAAGAAACGA
>CALBFP010000190.1 GCA_937894115.1 uncultured euryarchaeote | reverse complement strand
TGTAGTTGATTTGTTCGTCTTTCGCTTGAATTTCACTGCCCAAAATAAACCAATAAACGCTTGCGTGGTAGAGCAGTGCAACGGCCAACACCGCCAAATAAACGGAGACGTTTCGCCGTGAACCATCGCCTGAGAACAGATCAGACAACACGTTCTCGCTGTCGGTCAAGTCAGCCACCTCGCTGCATTTGGAGTTCCAATATCACGTCGAATTCCCATACATAGTAGGCAATGAGCAGGCTTACGAGGCTGTAAATCAAACAGGCGATTTCTATCCGCCCGATGTTTCCACGAGGGATATCGAGTTCCGGGAACCATCTGTTGTCGATGTTTTCTCGCAGTTGCCCAGGGTTCGCAACGAGGGTTTGAAACGATTTTTCTTCCCAACCCAATCCCAGAGCGATGATGATTCCAAGAAGTGCGGCACTGATCATTTGATTGATGGGAATGATCGATTGAATCAACTCAAGAATGGCGGAGGTTGCGACGACGATCAACACGATGGACATCGTTTTCGCCAACGGCTTCGTTTCGTCGTTGATTTCAATGAGGCTAAACCTGAGCAGAATATACATCGCAATCAACGGCCGAATGATGGTGAAATGCATGCTCGTCGTGAACGTGGCCCACAATTGGACGGCCCCCTCTGACCCAGACCGGACCCCAAATCCTGAAGCGCCTCCTTGCGAATAGATCAAAAATCCAATGATGCCCAATACAAAATAAGGCGAAATGATGTACAAGAGCGTGTTCATGTTGCCTTTGATGGCTTGATGGATTTCCACGATGAGAATGGTGAGGCCTGCAGCGATGCCAACGGCGTATCCAGCAACCCAAATGTAATTCGCAACGGTGGAACTAAACACGCCAAAGGGGTCAAGGAAGTAGAAGTATTCAGACTGCAATATAAAGCCCGGCCACCACATCCACACGTGCCCGAGAACGAGGGTCGTGAACAAGCCGGCGACGAGGGCTATGTTTTGTGTTGAAGGATTGGACTTTTCTGCGGGCATCAATCGAAACTTGATGTAGACGGTACCCCAAACCAAGACGACAACGAAAACAAACACACCAGCGAGTCCGAAGACGGAGAAGTTCAATCCGACGACATCGAGAACAAGCCTGAACAAAGCAAGACCGACGACAAGACCCAAACCGACTTTCACCTGTTTCATGTTTCTCAACATCGGAACTGGATAAAGCAAGGCGATGGCGATGATGCTTGATTCGAAAATGTAGTCCATTGAGACGGCAATCTGGGCCCAGAACTGCCAAATGTCCCCGGTTGACTCGGAATTAACGTAGCCAAACGCAGCGTTCTGGATGCCTTTGGTGATGAACATGAGGCAAAGGATGTGGGCGGCCATGGCTTCGTTCCAGGGAAGGTTGACGTTTTTGCGAACGAGCCGAAGAGAAAGACCTCCCAGAGCGATGCTGAGGATGGCACCGATAAACAGCAGGTTCTCCTCGTCCACAATAGCTACACATCCCGAATTGAGATGAAGTTTGTGTTCAAGAATCTCAGAACCAAATCAACAAAGCCCACGCGTGCGTCAAGAAAGGAGCGACCTTAGGGGGTTGAACCGCTGCGCAGTTGATTCGTGATAATCAGGTTCAGCATCGTGATTAATCTTCCTTGTAAGCGTCTTTCTGGCCGGCCACATCCGTCCTGCGAAGTTCAGCCAGTTGCTTGAGCGCCTCCAACTTCACAGCGGGGTCGTCGGAGGAAGCGGCGATCTCTTCAAGGACGGCGATGGTGGATTGCGAGCCCTCGGCGTGCTGCTCCAAACGCTGCTGTTCCTGCTCGTTCTGGAGCTGCATTCGGTCTCGCTTGCGGGCCTGAACCTGCTCAAACATTTCCATCGCCCTGTTCATTTTGCCTTGCTCAGCCTCTTGTGCAACAGAAGCCAATGCCATCTGCCGCTCGGCCTCGAGCTTGGCCAGTTCCACGTCCGCCTGGGCGGCCTTGAGGGCCTCGCCTCGAGCTGCGTCCATTTGCTTATCGAGCAGGTCTTGCTGTTGTCGCCACTGCTGCAGGTTGAATTCACCCTCGCCCTTGAGGCGTTCAAGTTCCAACTTGAGTTCGGCCGCTTCCTTGGCCTGCACACCGACGAGCGCCATCCGAGCGTTTACCTCATGCTTGCGCTGCTCAGATTTGATGAGGTGGTCCAATTCCACGGCTTGTTTGTCGGATTCGATGTCCTTGGAGAGCTGCAGGCG
>CALBFP010000189.1 GCA_937894115.1 uncultured euryarchaeote | reverse complement strand
GTTGCAATTGCTTGCAGCATCTTCTTGGCTGATTTCAAACATCGCTTCTCTCGTGAACGCTGGGAAAAAATGAACAGAATATCGTTGGTTGGCGATAACGAGCACCTCAAATGGTCGAAATGAAGCAGTCGTCGTCCACCTCGATAAGACCGCCCGTTGTTAACAGATGGTCAATCGCTTCGTCAATTTCTTCTTCATCAACACCGTGCTCAAGCATGCGTTCAAAAATGACCTCCAGCGTTGCGACAGGCTCGCCCCTCTCGATTTCGCCATCAACAATGATAATCATCAATTGGCAAGCGACCGCAAGGAGCGGATCATCTCCTTGATCATCGGGCAGGAGGTCAAAAAACGCCTCAGCTCCGTGAGGTTCACCTTCCTCTGTGCGTTGTTTATCACCTCTCTGAGAAAGGCCTGTGAAGGTACTGTCTTGGTCCAAGCCAAAACAATCGAAGATGGACATCTGATGTACATCGTGCTTTTTTTCCTCAGGATTGATTCGATTTTCAAGATCATCAAGTCGAAATTTACGTTGTTCCAACAACAAGCGTTCACGCTTGAGGTCATGACGGAGAAGGGCCAAGGTTTGTTCAGCCTGCTGGGCCAACCAACCGTCAATGGTCCAATCAGGATCAAGCCCCGACATCACTTCAGCCATGTGTTGGACAGGTTCAGGAAGTGCATTGATATCCATCAACTTGCGGGATTCCTGCTTGTCCTCACTCATAGACACTTGTCACACTTGACGGCCTTTGAAGCCTTCCCATCGAAAGGTTGACATCTTTGCATTGTCGTTTTACAAACAAATTCTTCGTAGAATTCCAATCATTGTTCATTCGCTTGAGAATTTGTTTTTCATACCGTTGACAATTTCGTTCAATGCTGCTTGAAGTGTTCCCAAGTGGCGGTACTCACTTGCTGTAGGAAGGCCGTTTGCTTCCATAGAAAGCATGTTTTCCAAACACCGACTCAATTCATCGACGATGGTAATCGTGCCCCGCTGAGCGGAGCGGGAAAGTGGATTCAAATCGATGACAATCACCGTTTTTCCCATTGCTACGAGCGCCTCACACCGATCCCCATCTTCAAGCGGAACAAGGAGCACGTCCGATGCGAGGATTCCTTTCGATTCGCACTTTGCTCGCGGCCCCTTCAATCCAGGAATTGATGCATCGGGATGTGAACCAAGGATGTCGACATCGAGGTCAAGACGCTGCTTTCGTTCGTTTAAGTCTGAAATTAATGCATCCATTCGTTCAGGGGTTCTGTAGAAGATGTTCACCTCAATCGGACATTTGATTTGGTCCGCAAGCCGGAGGATTTCATCTCCTGCTAACGCAACGACGTTTCCGTTTACCGATAAAACCGGATGTTGTGCGTTTTTCAATGTATGGAGAGCCACTTGCGTCGCAAAATGCGCACTGGGGATTGTTCGTTCTCCGAGGAGATAGTCGTACGCTTCTCCACGGCCGTGGGCAATCAAAGCTGAATCTGCCAACATACCCTTTTTGGCCGCAGTTTCGAGACGATGACGCATCAACAACGAGCGATATCGCGGATGGGATGGATCGGCAGCATGTTCCACTCAGTCACCTCATTCTTCGATGAGCATGCTCACGTCCAGCGGCACCGTTCCTCTGTTGATTGCACTTGTAGACAAGACGTCAACACCGCATTCGCGCCATTCTTCCAAATCATCGAAAACGATGTTTCCACTCGCTTCGAGAACAACAACGTCCCGAAGACCCATTTCGGTAAGTTCGACCCCCATCTCTTTGCTTCGCTCAGGGCCAAAATTGTCCAACATCAAAACCAGTTGTGGAAGCGCTTCAACTTCTTGTCGCTGTTTCCAAGTCGTGGCTGCAACGATGGCATCCTTCTCGTTGGTGACCTCCAGTTCCAAGAATGCACCGCATTCGCTGACGTCGATTGATGAAAGAAGAGCCATGATGGCTTGCATACCGCTTTGACCTGTAACGGCAAGATCGTTCTCTTTGATCATGGTTGCATCGTCTTTGTTGAGCCGATGGGTCAAACCTCCACCAAGATGGACTGCCCATTTATCGAGCATCCCCCATACTGTTTTGCGAGTGGCTGCAACTTGTCTTGGGGCGATGGTTGCCCAATGCGCAGCGTTTGTTGCGATTCCTGATAACTGGCCTAAAAGGTTGAGAATTGAGCGTTCCATTCGTAAAACCGATTCAGAATCACCGCTAACTTCTGCGATGACGTCACCTTTGCTGATTCTTCGACCGTCGCCAGCCTTCCACGATGCTGAAACACTTGGAGCCCAAATTTGCAGCATGTAATCAACTGCAGCAGCACCTGCAATTGTCCCGTCTT
>CALBFP010000188.1 GCA_937894115.1 uncultured euryarchaeote | reverse complement strand
AACATGGTGAACGTTTGTTGGATGTTTTGGGAGCGTGTTGGTAACGACCGGTTCGAACCGACTTCCATCAGCATCAATGAATGTGTGTGTGATCAGCAAGTCGACGTTCCTATGCCTCTCAGCCAACGCAAGAATGTCATCAGGATTGTGGTGATGAACGGATTGCACCCACTGTGGAATACCCATTTCTACGACGGCAAGTTGAGATTTTTGGATGGCATTTTCGAGGTTTTCACACGGACCCGAATCGCCCGAGTGGACAAAGCTGCATCCATCTGCGTGTTCAAAACGATATCCATACGGATCAACAGATTCATCGTGCAGGACCCGAAAGCGCTCCCAGTTCCAGCCATCGATTTGACCAACGGTGGTTTCCACGAAGTGAACACCATCAAATGCATCATCAAGACTTCCAGGGTAAGCAAGTTCGCAAAGATGCTGGAGCCGTTCTTTCACGCTGCTTGAACCAACAATTGTCAAAGGCCGATGGCCTTCACGGTCCGAGATGTATTTTCTTTCAAGGAGGAGAAAAGGCAACCCAAAGACGTGGTCGCCATGCAAATGGGTGATGAAGATGGTCTCGATGTTGGCAGGTGAGATTCCTGCTCGTCGCAATCCCAACAAGGCAGTAGGCGGCGCATCGATGATGTGTTTTCCATCGAAAATAAGGAAAGAGTGGTGGCGTTCATGCGGTAAGAATGCATTACCAGTACCGAGCATTCTCACTTCGTGGGCCATGGTTGCCGGTTCCAATTCATCTCTTTCAAACCTATGATGTTTGGTTGTGAAATTCTGGGTGGGTTTTCGAACAAAAGATGGGTGTTTAGCGGCGTCAGCATTGCAGGTGCATCATTGGCGCTGTGTGGCAATTTCCTAACCTTCAATTACTTCTGTGCACAGGAGGAACTGAATCCGACAAAACGGTGGTGGCCAAATGGCGGAAAACAACGACAATTCACTGATCATCCTGTTTGGTTCACAAACTGGGAACGCAGAAGAACTCGCGGAAGAGACAAAGAAGATTGCAGACAAAGCTGGATTGGATTCTCACGTCATTGACATGGACGAATTTAGCGCTGCCCTGCTTCCCCAGCACAAGCGAATCCTCATCATTACATCAACTTGGGGCGAAGGGGAAATGCCCGACAATGCTGAAGATCTCTGGGGTGACGTTTGTTCAAGTTCTCCCTCACTCAACGGCATCAATTTTTCTGTTTGCGCAATCGGTGACACCTCCTACGACGAGTTCTGCAAAGCGGGCATCGATTGGGACAACAAACTTCACGAGTTGGGTGCAAACCGAACAACAGAAATTCAACTCTGCGATGTCGATTATGAGCCAGAATGGCAACAATGGGTCGACAAAGCCATTCCTGCGATGGCATCCTTGCAAATCTCTCTTGCAAAGGAAGTTGATGAAACCCCTGTGACCGTCGAAGTTGAAGTGGTTGAAGAGGTCAAAGTCGAGAAATCCAAAGAAAAATCCGAATGGAGCGCAAAAAACCCCTACAGTTCCAACATCACGGAGTGTTACGTTCTTAACGGAGAGGGGTCGAAAAAAGAAACACGACACATCGTCTTCAGTCTTGGTGATTCAGGTCTTGATTACAAAGTCGGAGATGCGCTTGGCGTTGTTCCTGAAAACCCGCCGCACATCGTTGAGGAATTGCTTGAGTTGCAAGGTTGGAATCGGGACGAAATGGTCTCCACCCACAAAGGTGAGAGAACCCTCTATGATGCTTTGAAGAAGGATTACGAAGTTCACATGGCCAACAAAAAGTTTGTACAGTCTTTGACGGAGAAAATTGTTTCAACAGGCATGTCCATTTCAATGAGAATCGTGAAACGCAGCAGAGACAACGTCAAGTGGTCGTCTTCAGAAGAAGGAGATCTACCGCCAGGTCTCAATTCAAGCTTGCCGGCAGATAATCCAGCATCCAGAGTGGAAGCGATTGTTGCGGACACAAAGGCCATCGAGGATTACCTCTGGACCCGCGATTATGTGGACATTATGCGAGAATTCAACGTGAAATACACACCGGAAGAATTCCTTGACCTTACCGACCGACTCAAACCTCGTTTGTATTCCATTGCATCTTCGCATGACGCCCATCCAGGTTTTGTCGAATTGACGGTTGGTATCGTTCGTTTCAATTACCATGACCGGCAACGTGGTGGCCTCTGCACGCAGTACATGGCGGACGAGGTTGTCGTGAACGAAACACCGGTTGGAGTGTTTATGTCACCAACAAAATCATTTGTACTTCCGGACGATATGAGCACCGACATTATCATGCTCGGTCCAGGAACAGGCATCGCACCGTTCCGGGCGTTCATGGAGCAGCGTGTCCACGACAAGGCAACGGGTCGCAATTGGTTGTTCTTTGGAGATCAATCTGAGAAAACGGAGTATTACTACAAAGACGAAATCGAAGGATGGCTTGACGGTGGACATTTGTACAAGTTTACGACTGCATGGTCTCGAGATCAAGAAGAGAAAATCTACGTTCAACACCGACTGAAGCAACACGGTGCGGAGGTATGGGAGTGGTTTGAAAACGGAGCCTACTTTTACATCTGTGGCGACAAACAATACATGGCCAAAGACGTCCATCGAGCTTTGATTGAGATCGCCATGGAACAAGGCGGTATGTCGGAAGAAGACGCGACTCATTTCATCGAGAAAACGATGATGAAGGAACAAAAGCGCTACTTGCGTGACGTGTACTGATCGTCTCGTCAGTCATCGTCAATGTGAAACGCCCACACCGATTGCTGTTGCCCATCAACAATTCGCTTCTCGACGCACACAACAAAAGGAGATTTTCTCAGCGCCCTGGATAGAATATGCGCCTGAATCGGTCGCTGCTCTCGCTCAAGCGCTTGGATGATCTCACGGGTTGTAAGCGGTCCATGCACTCGAAGGTGTCCGACAATCCAGTCGGCGTGTTCACGCTGAAGACGTCGCTCCTCAGTCCACCGCCTTCGCATAACTATTGAAACACAAACACCTGTTTAAACACATGTGCGCTAAGCAAAACTCATGCCTGAAGGACCTGAGATTCATCGGGCTGCAAACACGCTGAAAAGAGCACTGGAAGGACAAGATATTGTGCACGTGGAGTGCCCTTATACTACCATTCGAGGTCAAGAGCATCGATTCTTAGGAAAAGAAGTTCGAAGTGTTGAGGCTCGGTCAAAGGCCATGCTGTTGCACATCGGCGACGATGTTCTCTACAGTCACAACCAACTCTATGGACGTTGGACTGTACGAAAAGTAGCCAGCAAAGAGCGCAAAACAAACCGATCCTTGCGAATCAAATTGCAAACAGAAACCCATGTCGCCTGTCTATGGTCGGCAACGGACATTGAGATTCTCGATCCATGGGAGGTCGAGCAGCATCCATACATCGCTCGATTGGGTCCAGACGTGGCAAGTGAAAACGTCGCTTTCGATGCTGTACTAAACCAAATTCAGAACAAAAAATTTGGCGGCCGTCAACTTTGTCACCTCCTGCTTGACCAGTCTTTTCTTGCTGGCGTAGGAAATTATCTGCGTAGTGAAATCTTGTTTCGGGCTGGTCTTCAACCAACGCGTCGTCTTAAATCGCTGACCGATGAGGAGCAAACACAACTCGCTGAATCCGCAATATCCACGACGAAACGTGCCTATGCTCTCAAAGGAGTTACGGTTCCAAAGGATTTGTACGAATTACTCCGTGAACAGGGGATGTCGCGATATCAGGCCCGTCACTACGTGTTTACGCGAGATGGATTGAATTGTCATGAATGCGAAGGTATCATTTCGCATTCACGATTGAGTGGTAGGAGACTTGATTTTTGCAAAGGGTGTCAGCGTTGAGCCGATAATTTACGTTCATCTTCGTTATTGTATGCATGTCAAAAAGGAGTGAATGGATTGCCTAAATCTGAAAACATTTACCATTTTTAGGGCGACTCATCCGAAAATCCTCAACAAGCGCTATTAAAGATGCAAATATAGCAACATCATGGTAGAACTGAGCAGCACAACTCTTGCGATTGTTTCGGTAGTTGTATTGTTGCTCATTCTTGTGCTTTGGTTCATGGGCAAAAAGATCAATAAACTGAACAACGATATTTCAAGGTTGAACAATGAGATTACTGCCCATGAACAACAGCTGAAAGAAGTTGAAAAAGCAGCGAGAAAAGATTCAACGAATCGACAACGAGCCATACTAAAGGGACAGATTAGTGAAACGCTTGCACCATGGTCTTTAGACGCAGTGAATAGCGTTAAAGAACTGTCTTTTTTGGGAAATCCAATAGATTTTATTGGATTTAAAGGGCTTGATGGAGACGGACCAATAGAAATTAAATTTATTGAAATTAAAACTGGGAAATCTGCTTTAACACAATCAGAAAAAAGAGTCAAGAAAGCCGTGGATGCAAAGAGAGTTGAGTGGAAAACCATTGAAGTGAGGGATTTTCCTGAAACGGTTGAGAAATGAAACCATAACAAGGCAATTTTGTGCCATTCTTGTTTTACATTCAGCAAAATTTGTAGTTTAGATGACGTAATACGACCGCTTTGCTCATAGGGTGTCTTGTTCACCATACGGGCATGGGTTTCTCGAAGGTTCTCATCGCCAACCGTGGTGAAATTGCTCTCCGCATCATGCGCACATTGCGTGACATGGGTATCGAAGCAGCGATTATTTATGGAAAAGAAGACAGATTGTCTCTGCCAGTTCAACTTGCAGATGATGCAACATTCAGAGATGTGATCAATCCACTTGACGCATATTTGGACATCGAAGCTGTCGTACAAGCTGCAAAGGATATGGGTTGTGATGCAGTCCATCCTGGTTACGGTTTTCTTGCAGAAAACGCTGGTTTCGTAAAACGATTGGAAGAAGAAGGCATCACCTTCATTGGACCAAGTGCGGATGTCATTACGCTTCTTGGTGATAAAATCGAAGCGAGGGCCGCCATGGAGGCTGCTGGACTTCCAACAGCAAAAGGATCTTCCGAACCCATTTCTGAGGCGAAGGTCGCCTCAGCATTAGCGGATGATATTGGCTATCCAGTCATCATCAAAGCAGCCGCAGGCGGTGGTGGAATTGGAATGCAGATCGTTGAACAGGAAAGCGAGTTTGAAAGCGCGCTCAAGATTTGTCAATCACGAGCAAAGTCTGCTTTTGGAGACGACCGTGTCTTTGTGGAGAAGTACATTCAAGGTGCTCAACACGTAGAATTCCAAGTTCTTGCTGATGGAACCAACGCCATTCATTTTGGCGAGCGATTCTGTTCCATTCAACGTCGTCATCAGAAACTTGTTGAGGAAGGACCTTGGTTGACGCCCGAGAAGCGACAAGAGATTGGTTCGTTGGTTTGCAAAGGAGCAGAATCGGTTGGGTACAAAGGCCTTGCAACGTTTGAATTTTTGAGGGATGCGAACGGTGATTTTTACTTCCTTGAGGTAAACCCACGGGTTCAAGTTGAACACACGGTCACAGAATTGATTACAGGGCATAATTTGGTTGAATTGGGCATACGCGTCGCACAAGGTGAAGCCCTTCCGCTCAAGCAAGAAGAAATTGCATGGCGCGGTCATAGCATTCAGTGCCGCCTTAACGCCGAAGATCCTGCAGAGTTCATCCCCAGCCCAGGACGGCTGTGGGAGTGCCATTTCCCATCCGGATTTGGTGTTCGCGTAGACACTCATGCTCATCCAGGATATGAAATGCCTGGGTGTTTCGATTCCCTGCTGGCAAAACTCCTCGTTTGGGGGCGTGACCGTGAAGACGCGATTCGAAGGATGCGAACTGCATTGGATGAGACGGTCATTACTGGTGTTGAACATCTTATCCCCTTGCATCGTAGAATCATGGACGAGGAAGATTTCATGAACGGTAACATCACCATTCAGTACATCGATATGCATCAAGAACTGCTTGGATGAGTGAAGATATGGACGTCCTTATTGTTGGAAGCATTGCTTACGATAGCATTACTTCACCCCAAGGAACTGCGCCACACACGTTGGGAGGTTCTGCTACGTACGCTGGCTTGGCAGCTTCCTTCCATATGCGTCGGTTGGGCCTTGAAAACATCGGGCTTGTTGGTGTTGTTGGTACCGACTTTCGAGAAGATGATTTTGCCACACTCACGGATGCAGGTCTCGATACGGCCGGTGTGGAAGTTGTCGAGGGCTCAACCTTTCACTGGATTGGGTCCTATCACGGAAACATGGCTCAAGCAGAGACGCATGAAACCCATCTCAACGTGTTTGAGACGTTTGAACCCAAGGTACCTCAGCATGGAGTCCGCTCAACGGTTACCTTCTGTGCCAATCTTCATCCGTCCATCCAACTGTCCGTTCTGGACCAATCTGAACCCAAGCGGGCAACGATTCTTGACTCGATGAATTTGTGGATTAACATCGCCTATGATGAATTGATTCAAGCCATGAAACGTGTCGACATTGTTGTAATCAACGATGGAGAGGTGACGATGCTAGCAGATTCACAGAATCTGGTTGAAGCAGCGAAGAAAGTCCAATCGATGGCATCCATTCCGACCCTGATCATCAAAAAGGGGGAACACGGTGTACTTGCTTTGCATGGAGACGACATGATTGCATTGCCTGCTTATCCAACAGATGTCGTGGTCGATCCCACCGGTTGCGGGGATACCTTTGCTGGGTCTCTGGCTGCTTGTCTATCAAATGGGGTTGGCCAGATCGGTACGAATGAACTTCGTCAAGCTCTTATCCATGCGACAGTTTCTGCAAGTTTCACGTTGGAAAACTTTGGTATACGGGGGATCGAGTCCATGGATTTGGATTCTTACCAAAAACGACTGGAAACGTATTGTTCGATTTCTGGAACCTCAGTCGATGCGTCGTAAGCCATGCTGGCTGGTCTGAGGTTGCGCAGTCTCATGAGATTCTGTCAAAGCACTGAACGATGCTGGCACATTGGTTTCATCCTCATCCGATATGTGCCCGCCTAAGATTTCGATGATTTCTTCATCGATGCCTTCCTCACTCAACCCAGATATTCTGTCACGGACTTTGTTGATTATTGAAGAGAACCGACGGCCTGTTCCCCGGCTGACATCCTGACGGGTGGAAGCGATTCGACGTTTGGAGGAAGTCCTTCGTTGAAGGCGTTTTAGTCGTCCTTTCGAATCGCGTCGAATTATCGGTGTCGATTTGGGTGTCGATGCCAAGTAGATGTTTGAGGGGATTGCTCCTTGTTCAACGAGCGAAGGTGTGTTTTCCTCAGAGATGGTTTCTGGATTGAACAGCGGTAAATCAGGTGAAGTGAAAGCATCAGGACTCGAGGGTATGTGGGCGCCTTCAGGGCCGACAAAACTCGGAAGGTGAGTTGTTGGTAATGGAGTGAATGAAACGGGGCTTGCTTCTCGAGAAATACCGCTCGCCTCGTGTATCATTTGGGACGAACTGATCGTTTGTTGATGCATCGGAATGGGAAGTGGTGCGTCGCCAGAAAAATGTGTGTGGCTGATTTGGCTCGACGCACTGTGTTGTTCGTCATTGAGCAGATCCACATGCCCCCTACGAGTTCCTACGTTGGCGATTCCACGTTCGATGATTCCATGTTGCCGTGGTTCAATAGAATCGAACGCTGTTGGCTCCTTGCGCATCGAGTCCATCGCCCATCGCGGCATCGATTCATCGATTTCAAACTCTTCATTTTCAGGAACAAGGTCACCAAGAAAATTGGATAAACTTCTTGCGGGGATTAAATCCTTTGCAGGAGCTGGAAGAGATTGTGCGGCAATGTGAGCCGCGTGTCGAGGAAATTCAGCATCTTCGTTGATTAAATCGACACCGATTCGCGCTTCTTCAAGCGTTAAACCATCGTTCATGCGTTGAATCATGGTTGAAAGTTTGAGCAAGCGAGAATCAATGGCATGAAGGACATGACAATCACCCAGTTCAGTATCGAGGGTCAACGTTGGGCGTTTTGTTAACACCCATCCAGAGACCATTGAAACACCGAGTATGAGTCCAATCAATCGTAAATCTGGTGGTGTGATAATTCTCCATGAGGCGTAAAGAAGACAGCATCCAACGAAGGCGATCCAACTTGGTATCAACGTGGTGTTGTGATGCATCATTCGTACAATCCTATCGTAGCGGATGTCAATGCAATTCCCATTCTTGAATTCGATGGAGAGGCGCGACTCGCCAAGACTGGCTCTCGCTCGACCGCTCTCGCCAACCACGCGAAGGCCGTGGAGGACCATTCTCTCCCCAGACTCCGCAAGGCGTTCGTTGCGCCCTTCCGTCTGCATCCCAGCGTGCAGTTTGAGCCACCTATTATCAATGCATCCCTCAGAAAGACGGTTGAAACAATTGTTATGCGTTCAAAAAAACGCCGCCGAATCAATCAATTTTGCTGAGTTGTGCATGGCCCATTATTCTGGGTTTTGAGTCGAGCTGAGCGACCAGGACTGCTGGCGCATTTTCGATTCTCTGCAACAAGGGCGTCTCCCATCGAACGGTATATGTGGTTCCATCCACGCTTTCGATACGACCAACGTTGAATTGCAAATCAATGGATGCATGAACAACATCACCCTCCTCGAGATTCTTTTTCTGAAACGGTGATACGGACAAATCCATCTCGGAAGTGGTGTGTGCTTCAAGGGCCAACGGTCGGAAGGTGTTTGTTTTCTTATCATCAAGTTCTGGATGGACGATCAAACATGTTCCAGAAAGACTCTCTTCCTTTGCATTGCGAAGTGCGATTCCAACGCGATCACCCGCTCCGGCCCGATTCACGTCATCATCCATGACTTGAAGTGATTTCACGGAACCAGTTCCGCCATGGGGCAACATCTTGACCTCGTCATGAACCGAAACCACTCCCGATTGAACGTATCCAATTGCGACAAGTCCAATGCCTTTGACATTGAAATGTTGGTCGATTGGAACCACAAGAGGCAATTCCTCAACAGTGGTAAGGAATTCTGCAAGGCGTTCCATTATGCTGTACAATGCATTGCGCAATTCGATTCCGTCCGCTTTTACAAAACTCCAATTGACCAGACCAGCCTGATGAAACAACGATTGAATCGAACTTTCGTCAATCCACTCTCCTTGGGGTGGTTTCAACACCGCAACACCGTTCTCAATCCCTGCGCTGGCGAAGGCAACCAAGGTCTCACCGAGCGTTGCATCAACAGCATTTACCTCGATCAATCCTGCACGACCTGCTGACAATGCATTGAGCAAAGGGCGTAATCGTTCTGGATATTTTGCAGGCCGAATCAGCGACAAAATCCGTGCTTCACCATCGACGGTCTCCTTGTGAACATACGTGTGAACGTCGCGTTGGTCTGTTGGTTTTGCGATCTCCCTTGCGAGTTCATCACTTCCAACCATTGCGATGTTCAACACGGCCATGTGACGAACCACCGAATCTTCTCACATCAATCCTCTTGTTGCGGTTTCCGTTTTGAGAGCAACTTGCTGCGAATGTCTTTTGCTATCGCCCATTCGTACTCTTCTTCTTCGTTTTCAGGAACAAGTTGTGGAATGGGTATGGGTCGCATCATTGAGTCGATGGCGACCATGAAAAAGTACCCTTCACAAATCACACGTGTTTTCCAATCGGACTTCGTCATTGCGCACGCTGTTACTTTGACACCAGCTGTGTGTGTACTCGTGAACACAATACGTCCAGTAACTTCGATCAAATCACCTTGCCGTGCTGGTGCCTTGAAGGTCAGTGTATCGATGGAGACCGTAACGAACTCGCGGTGAGCGAATTTGGAGCATGCAATGCCAGCTGCTTTGTCCATGACCGAAAGCAGTCTGCCACCAAAAAGGGTGTCGTAAGCGTTGGTATCTTGAGGAAACACTTCTTCAATCAGCGTGACGGGTTCGGTCGAGAACGGTTTCATGATACTCCCACGCTTCCATGTGATATGAACCCTTAGAGTAAATTCGACCAATGGCTGCTGATTTCCCTGATTTTCTCAAACGGTGAGATGGACGTCAAAGCGACGAGGTTTTAGTCCAGTGTTGGTACGCGGGTGTTAGGTGACACCATGGCCAATCAAAACCGACGAACAAAAACTGCGCTTTTTCTTGTACTGTTGATGGTTTTCATGCCTCTTGCAAGCGGAACAACCCTGACAACAAATTTCAGTTCTGGCTCAAACGAGGTAGAAATCCTTCTCAACGATGCAACAAGCTATTCGGAGAGCGTGGACGGTTCAATCGATTTACCTCTTGACCAGTCCATTACTTCTGCCAGCATGGCTGTGGGGTCCGATCCTGCGGTTCATGGTGCACACAAACGTATCGACCTTGAGACCATGCCGCGTGTTTGGAATCCAAATTACAACTCACAGACCACTTCCTTTTCAAAAGCCGAGGAATTCCAGTTTGAAGACGGGTCGGTCTCGACTCCGGTTTCACTGAAAGCTGAAGGAATCCTTACGGATTTTGAGAGCGACATGGCAGGTTTCATGGATGCTACGACTCCACCGCTCCAGTCCGGCGCTCCATGGTCGCACGGGTCGTTGTACGGTGGTGCAATTTTACCAGCCAACTGCGCATCGGGAAGCGATTGTTGGGGTACCGGTCTTTTCGACAACGATTACACGGACGACAACAACCAACAGCCCTTCAAAGAAATTCTGCTCTCACCAACACTCGATCTATCCTCAGGAACAGCGGTGAAAGATCCCTCAGTTTATTTCGACTCGTTCCATCAACTCATGACCTTCTCAACGTCGGGAACAAACCCAACGTACCGCTACCCTGATTGTGCTTACATCGAGATGCGATACTCGCCAACGACCTTCTTTGACCCAGCTGTCTCACCGTGGGAACACATCGACATTGACATTCAAAACACATCGGGTCTTTCGTACGGATCGGGATATTATCAGGTCGGAAATGCTGGGGCTCAGAACAAAATTGACGGCCGATGCAACGGCGTTTCATTCAATGAATATGCACTTGGAGGAACATCCATCTCCACGTTCAATCCTGACGGTTGGGCGAACGTAAAACTCGATCTCTCGGATTACGGAGGGAATTACATTGAGCTTCGATTTGTGTTGGAATACAACGATGTCGCAGCCAGCCCAGGCTACACCATTGACAACACGACCTCGATGCCAGGATGGTACATCGACAATTTCCGCTTTGGAAGCACGTTGCCTCAATCCGGTTGGATGGGTGTTCGCAACATTCTGCCCAACGTCCAAGGCGGCGAGAATCATCCAAACGGATACGGTATCTTGGCAATTGAAGCAGAGACCACCACAACCGCTGTTCTCTCACTTGACGTTTTGGATTCGTTGACGGGTCAAGTTGTTGTCGACAACGACGGAGAGGTCATGTCAGGGCTCGTCGGACCGATTCACGAACTTTGGGAAATCAACTCATCAACCTATCCAACGATTGATTTGAAGTTCAACTTTGATTCCGGTCCTGACCAACTCTCGACACCGGTTCTGCACGGATTCTCCATCGGAAGCCGTGTGGGCACAGGTTTCAATCAATCGATTATCTCTCCCAACCCTCCACAAAACGGGATTTGGGCTTCTCAAGGTATTGGAGATTTGATGATGTACGACCCGGTCATACCCGATCATTCGTTCAACCCGCCCATGAATCGAGCGCATTTCAGTTACCCAATCGCTTCGATAACTCCGGTTATTCAGGACGATTGTGCTGAATCACCTGAAATCTCCGTCTCAATGAACGGAAACAACATCATGATGACCAACGGCGTCAAGTACACACTTGGCGAGAGTGCAGGAATGCCTGATTCAGCGTTTGGTTTTACCTCGATTCTCTCGTATCAAAACCCATGCAACGTTGCTGGGATGTGGTTTGATCTTGAATTTGCACATCATGCTGAGCAAATTGAAATCGATGTTGCAGACGATGGTGATGTAGAGTACGCTTTCACAGAACCTGCCTTTGACATGTTTGGCCGACAAACCAAGTTCATCAGTTCCAAGGATGCAAACGACGTACACTATGGATCCGACAGCAGGTCGTTGACACTCAGTTTGTCCGGGACCGTGGACGGTGGTGAGTTCATGTTACCGGTTGGTGCGACCATTCATGCTGCTGAGGTCTCGTTCGAGAACAATCAAATTCTGTCAACCACGAACACGAACGAAGGTTTCACTTGGAAACTGATGTCGGGACTGGAAGAGTTCAGTTTGGGCGATATCGGAAACATGACACGAGGGGCTCAAGAGATGTACCCTGAACAAATGAACCTCACAGCGGCGTTGAACACGCTGATGCAAAGCAGTCTGACGCCAACCGCACACATTGACGCCAACGGTAACGGTTGGAAGAAATTCCGTTTCAACATCGAAAGCCTCAACGCAACCAGCGGGACGTCAATCGATCTGGTTGGTCTGGACGTTGTTTATGATGTGACACACTACCTTTCCACGGCGAATGGCTTTTCCAAGGAATTGGCCCAAGGTGTAGCCCTTTCAACGGCAACGAGTGGTGTCGCCACCGTTCCGATTGCGGTTCATGCTACCAGTGGAGGCGGTCTTTCCTTCTCGAGTTTGTCCGTTTCGACCTCGCCAGGTTATACCTCAACTGCGTCGTTTGTTGGCAATCCAGTAGGACTCTACCCCAACGGTGAAATCTACGAGATTGTTTCAACCCATACAGTCTCATCGCTTACTGGAGCGAATTTCCAACAAGCCAACCTCCTGTTTGAGTCTCAAACAGGAACCATCGAACTTGCTTATTCGGATTTGAACGGTTTTACTGAGGTTGAAAATTCCAATGGATACATCACTCTCCAAGCGTCCTCAGTTGCAGATGTGGCTGAAGGTAAGGAAATCACCTGGCGATTTACGGTCAACAACGTTTGGGAAGACACACAAGTTGTGCGAATTTACGCTGGACAAACCGCAGACAACGGCATCAACGGACTGCCCGATGCTCTGGTATTGGCTCCATCAGGTGGAAACGCTGTGGAAAACGATGTCGGAATCATCTCGTTCTCTGTTCTCAACGAGGAGGGCGTTGTGCAAGATTTGGATGCAGGTAACTCAAACCGGTACGTTCGCATGATGGGAAGCGTTCGTCTCGAAGCACTCGATGTTGCCCCTGATCCGTTGAGTTACTTCACGGTGGTCGAAGAGCGAAGCATCAACAGCTCTGGTGAAGAGCCGGTCTTTGAATGGACTGAAATCGCCAATCAAACTGGGACCATCGGTGGCGACTTTGATTGGACCATGGACCTCGGTCCAACCACCGCTGGAGAGCATTACTATCGTTTCCGAGTAACAGGATACGAGGGTGGGGAGACCGTTTGCCCTAGTGCATCCTACCGCCCCGACGATGCTTGCGCAATTCCGTTTAACTTAACCATCGACCAGTTCGCACCAGAGCTCGTCTCGGTGAAAGTCCTGAACGGCCAAGTCGACCCCAATTATGAATCGAATTGGCGAAGTTTGGTTGACGACACTTGGGTTATACCATCCAACAATCAGTACATCAAGGTCGGCGTTACCGATTTCCAAGATCTACCAACGACACTCACACTGCATTACTGGGTCGAGTATCAACACGATGCCAACAGCGACGGCATTGCAGACGAGGGCGAGTACGCCACCATTTCCTTAACGGGTGACGGGGCTTATCCAACCGCAAACTATACTGGAAATTACAACGATTTGGCCAATCAGGAGAAAGATCCTGTTGGTCGTGTGAGCATGTTCATTGAAGGCTACGACCTTGCAGGAAATGCCATTGATGGTGGAACACATGGAATCTTCAACGATGAAGTAACGTACGCCTCAATGCCTTCTCGCTCCCCTGAAATTCTCAAGTTTAACATCGAGAACTCAGCGGGTCGACCTTTACTCAACTCCAACCACCCCTCCTACGAAGGTGACTGGAATCAGACCATGTATGCTGGTAACGAGTATCACATCATCGTCGAGGCTGAAGACCGAAACGGCTGGAGAGACATCGATTACATCCAGGTGGAATTGACCAACGACCGAGACGATCTCACGCTCTACTACTTCCCGAGAAACGAGACTGCTTGGACCGAGAGTCCACACATTACCATCGTTCCCAAAGGGGAAGATTCGGACGGCCCTCAACTGTTGCGAATGGACGGCGATTCTCTGATTAATCCGTTCACGGATGAATTCTATCTCGACCTACCGATTCGAATCGATTGGGGTATCGTTGGCTTGCAAAACCTCGCATCTCCTGTGATTTCAATCGCTGATCTTGATGGAAACGATAAGCGTAAAATTGTTGGTTCAACAACGGAAATCACCCAGTGGTATTATTCCGACGGAATCCGATTGGATGTGCGTACCGATGAAGTCAACGACCTGATGATCACTCCGTATTTCAGCGACATCAGCGAACCGTTTACTTCCGACGTTCGTGAAGGATACGTATTCCCAGGTGATACGGTTTCCTTCCAAGGCCAGTATGCCTACATCGATGGAATTCTCGACAGCGTATACATCCTTCCAGAAATGGAACTGACGCTTGAAGTCACCCGTCTTGCTGCACAACCAAGCACTGCTGGCGGAGTACAGTACTTCGCTTATGGTGCGGGAGGTGCGGACGGTACGAAGCAGGATGGACAACCAACGTATCACACATTCAAAGGCGGTTCGTTCAACATCAACATCACGGCACCAACATCAACCAATGAGTACACCTATCAGTTCAAACTTGTAAATCTGCCAGAAGGTGCTCTTGACACAACAGAGGCTGCTTGTGCGACCTCAACCTCGTATGGCTGTGGTGAATTTGTCGTCAAGGTTGATGCAAACGCTCCAGCGGTTCGCTCCAACACTTGGACTGCAAAAGACGAAGCGGGCAACGTTCTCGAAGAGGACGTCTCCACCTCGAACTTCCGTTGCATTGACATTTCCTTGCAAATCGATGAGAAGGAAGCCCTGTTCCAAGGCGATGTTTCCGTAGCATGGAAGTTTTACATCGATCCATCAAACGATCTCACGTGGCCATTGTATGGACAAATTCATGGCATCGATCCGTTGACGGCTCCACTGTCGTTGACACCTGTTGCGGGTGGTTATGCTGCCAATGCAGATTGTGTTGATTTATGGCCATCCATCGACCAAGAACTTCCGCAACAAGATGACATTAGTGGCATCGAAGTCGTGTTTTGGGTCGTTGGAGCGGATTCTGCTGGATCTGCGGTTCTCGGTGGCGGACCAACAGGCGACGGCTCAATTGCACCAATTTATTCACCCGAGGCGCGTTACAACTCTTTGTACAACTTCATCTATGAAGAGGCGAGTTTCTCCGTCAAAGAAGTCGATCTCTTGCCCCGTTCACCTGAAGTCGGCGATGCAATGACGTTGACCATTGAGGTCGTTAATACCG
>CALBFP010000187.1 GCA_937894115.1 uncultured euryarchaeote | reverse complement strand
CATTTCTTATTGCAAAATTTTGGAGTCTACCGCATCGGAGGCAATAACATTGGCTGCTAGTTTGGACTGTCTGGCTCTCAGTGTTCACGCCTGTTGGGTCTCACAGCGGGTTATGAAGGCTTGTTCAACCTTTGAAAACCAAGAAATAAATGGTATTGAAAAACTTACCCAATTAAAAAATCCACAGTCGATAGGGATGAACAAACCCCACCAGCGTTTTCTCATGTGTAGGTGTTAGCATACCATTCAACAAATTGACAGAACTGATTCAATACGATGAACGATTCATCCCATTCGATGTTGAAATGGTGTGTAGCTCGATTTCTGAATTCCCTTATCAGGTTGAGTTGCGTAATCGATTTCTCATCCAGTGATTTTTTGGTTTGATACTCGTTGATGTAGGTGTGAAGCGTTGGACGAGCATTGTGCTTTCGTTTTATGCCCAATGAGTCGCAAGCATTGCGCATAAGACGTTCAGTTGTTGCACCTATTGCAATGACTATAAGTGACGGCGATTTTGATGCAAAGATTTCTTTTGAAGATGCAACGTCCTCCAAGAGTCGTTGGTGCTTCTCAAGTTTTTGTCGCAACTCATTGAACTCATCAAGCTCAACCTGATTTACTTCATTCTTCGCAACAGGATCATCGTCGATTATTTTTGTTAGTGCAAAGTAGAAATGGTTCAGAGGCAAATTACGATTTTTGTTTGATTTCACAGTCAGGAAGTCGAGTCCTTTGGCGTACATCCAGAAGAGGGCAACGATGATAATAACCCCAAAAATTGTCGCAAACATACTTTCTTCTGGCGTAATAAATATGGCAGCCAAGAAAAGCCCAACTCCGAGAAGGTACATTGAAACATTGTGTTGAGACTGGTACGGTAGCCCACCCATAATCTCTACGTTTTGGCCATCCTTGGCTTTGACAATCAAACGTTCCTGAGTCCCAAACCGTCCGCGCAATAGGTCGAAGAAAACCCAAATGCAAACTGGAGAAAAGTATTGGAGATGTTCGAGAAAATCATCAGATTCGACGCCAATATCATCGTCAACCATCCGCTCAGACCATTCGATAACGGTTGCAAAGAAAATCAAGGAAGACAAAACAGTAACGAGTGTCAACAAACGATACACAACAAAAAATCGCTCTTCAGGGAAAAAGTATTGAAACTTTGCACCATTCAAGTCTACCCCCTCATTTGTTGCTGATAGAGGATCTTTGCGATCACTGACAAGTGTTCCATCGGAAAGCAAGCTGATTTTCACTTTTGAATTTCCTAAAAGAGCTCTCAACCGTGAATTCTTTTCGTGATGAGTTGTGCTTGCAACGACGATATTTTCCCGAGCCGTTGGCATGAGTATCAGCCTTTCCAAAACTGCCGTTTGTAAATATTTAACGCAAATGATTTTCGGATTTTAATTTGAAGCGGATGAAGTAGATTCAATGTTCCAGATTTAGTAATTTCTTGTTCGGCATTCTGCAGGTGTTGAAAAGTGAATTATTACTACATGGCTGGGTCTTTGGATAGATTTCCCAGAGACTCGGAATTACTGTCAACAGTGTAAATTCATATAGTCTCACCCAATGAGGTTTTTATGCGTGATGGAGGTGTGGTTAGTTTTTCAGATATTGACTCCGAACCCCGCCTAAATACACTGATAGACCCGCGTCCAATGGATT
>CALBFP010000186.1 GCA_937894115.1 uncultured euryarchaeote | reverse complement strand
GCCCAACACATCTGTCCTGCATTCATGAAGATTCCAAAGCAGATGGCTTTGGCACAATACTTGAGGTTTGCATCGGGGAAGACGACGTTTGCGCCCTTTCCTCCCAGTTCAAGTGTGACTGGAGTCAGTTGTTCACTGGCTTTTGCCATAACAGCTTGACCTGTTGGTACGCCTCCAGTAAGAACGATTCCACCCACGTCCGCATGGCCTGCAAGAGCATCTCCAATGAGTCCTCCCGATCCTGTGATGACCTGTACAACGTTTTCTGGAAGGCCAACTTGTGCTTCATGCATGGCTTCGAGCCAAGCGATGAGTGAGAGTGGTGTCCACGATGCTGGCTTGGCAATCACGGTGCATCCTGCTGCAAGTGCAGGTGCAATCGAACGCAGTGCGAGTTGAAGTGGAAAGTTCCATGGAATGATGTGTGCTGTAACACCAACAGGTTGCCGCAAAGTGTAGTTGAGACGGTTGCCTGGAACTGGGATGGTTGATCCTTCGATCTTGTCGGTCAATCCTGCAAAGTATTCGAAGGTCCATGCTCCATAACGGATTTCAGAAAGCGCTTCACGGAAGGTCTTGCCGTTGTTGCTGCTTTCAATGGCTGCGAGTGCCTTTGCGTTGGCATAGGTTGCTTGTGCCATACGGTTGAGCACACGACCACGTTCTGCAGGATCCATACCGCTCCAACTCCTGTCAGCAAAGGCTGCCTTAGAGGCTGCAACACAGCGATTAACATCGTCAATTGTTGCTTTCGGTGTTGTTGCAATCGTTTCACCCGTTGCTGGGTTCAGAACCTCGTGCATGCTGCCGTCTGAGGATGCGCACCATTGACCATCAATGTACATCTGCTTCTCGTCCATGTGCACTCCACATCGATGGGCCACATGAGCGATTCGGTGGGTTTTGTTGGTTCGTAAGAACGATGCAATCGATGTTTACGACCCAATAGACTCATGAGGTGCATGCTCCAACTACCCACATGGTCGAACGTGTTGGTCTCGCAACAGAATCCGCAAAGGCCATGAGTCAAGTCGCACCTCGTCTCCTAATTCTTGCTGGTGCGACAGGCGTAGGGAAATCGACTGCTGCTCGAGAAATTGCAGCAGCATCTGGTTTTTCCAGAATTGTCTCAACCGATGCAATTCGAGAGATTATGCGTGCATGCATCGATGTTGAGGAAGATCCCGCACTGCACCGTTCCTCGTTCTCTCGTGGAGAGAACGGTGAGCCGGTTATCGATTGGCAACGTACCTGTGAATCGGTCGAACCCGGCATTACCGCAACCATTGAACGGGCTCGTCGCGAAGGCATAGACCTCTTGATTGAAGGAGTACACATTGTTCCAAGCGATCGATTGTTGCGTGCATGGCGAGAAGGTGGTGGTATCGCAGTGGGTCTATTGATGCAGGTTGAAACCGATGAGAAGCATCGACAGATGCTCAAATCAAGAGACGC
>CALBFP010000185.1 GCA_937894115.1 uncultured euryarchaeote | reverse complement strand
GGAACGAGGAAGAATTGACTGCCGCCCGTGTGAGGAGGGCTTGTTTTTGCCATCGAGATGACACAAGGAGTGTGGATGCGGCCGTTGTCTGCCTCGTCACCCAACGTCCATCGCGTGACTGAGGAGCAATCTGAGGAGTTTTCCATGGCTTGACCGTTGCAATAACCGTCCCAAACAATCGCATGACCGCCGGTTCCATCACCGTTTGTAAAATCACCACCTTGAATCATGAAATCATCGATCACTCGATGGAACTTTGTGCCGTCGAATTTGCCTGCAAGTACAAGTTGTTTGAAATTCTCTGAGTGAGCAGGCGCATCGTCTGTGTAAAGTTCAATCGAAACCATTCCATTTTGAACGGCTCCGTTTTCAGTCCATGACAGGTTCAATTCGACATAATCTCTCGGTGTCGATTCAGAGTTCGCAATTGTAATCATTCCAAGGACCAGAAGGAATGCTCCAAACATGGCAACGATCCCTGCCAAAGTGGGCCCTCCGTTATTGAACATGCGCGGAATGACCGTTTCGCTGATTCGCTTCTCCTGCATTTCGTTGAGGAGTTTGTTGTAAAGCGAACTGGATTTCTTGTCTTTGGGATTCTTGTTACTGGCTTCCCGCAGGAACATTGCGGCCTTCCGATAATCCGACTTCGAATCGGTGGATTTAGCGATGTTCCATGTCGCTTCACCAACCAATCTTGCTGTCATTGGCTCAGCCGCTTGAGGGTCAGCAGTCCGCAGCAGTTGTAGAGCTCCCTCGTTCTTTCCTTTGGTGATGTCCATCGCTGCTTTTTCCCACGCCGCGCTCAATGCCTCGTCCGCCATGGACAGCCTCAAACAACAACCATTTTTGACCTTCACGGAGGACCGTCGTGAGGTTTTTACGACAACATATTGAAGTGATGAACGTCATGGGGGTGAAACAGAGGCGGCGGCTTTTGCCGCGTTCCCCCAAGGAGAAAGGCCAAATGGACACCATTGCGAACGACTTTACCATCAACATCGCAACTGCAAACGGTACCGGTTCTCAATCGGCCAACCTCATTCTCTTGCAGTCGCTTTTTGACATGGGGGTGCCAGTCTCGGGTAAGAACCTCTTCCCCTCCAACATCTCTGGCCTCCCTACATGGTACATCGTTCGTCTTTCTGACAGAGGCTACCAAGCTCCTGGTGACCGAACACACATCCAAATTCTCGTAAACAAAGCAACATGGGAAGAAGATCTCGCCGCCCTTGAGCCCGGTTCGGTAGTCGTTTGGAACATGGATTCGAAGATGCCTGTGGAACGGGAAGACATCATTTCCTACCCCGTTCCAATGACAAAGTTGGCCCGAAGTTTGAATCCAAAACTCTCCAAACTCGTCACCAACATCGTCTATGTTGGAATCCTCGCTGAACTCCTCGGTATTACCGATGAAGCACTCAACAAAGCGGTCGCTGGCCAGTTTAAAGGCAAAACATCAGCCATTGAACTGAACATCAATGCACTCGAACTTGGACGTAATTACGCCAAAGAAAATTTCACTAAAACTGACCCTTACGTCGTTGAGCCACGTCCGATTGAGAAGAAACGATTTTTCATGGAAGGAAATGAAGCTGCAGCGCTTGGTTGCATCTTTGGAGGTGTCCAACTCCTAGCATGGTATCCAATCACACCCTCATCAAGCCTCGCTGAGGGCATCATTGCTTACATTCCACGCCTGCGCACCAACGACGAGGGTGAAGCCACTTGTGCAGTTATCCAAGCGGAAGATGAATTGGCCGCTGCAGGGATGGTTCTTGGTGCAGGCTGGGCAGGTGGTCGCGGCATGACTGCAACCTCAGGCCCAGGGATATCACTGATGCAAGAATTCATCGGACTTGCCTACTTCGCTGAAATTCCATCCGTCTTCTGGGATGTCAATCGCGTTGGTCCTTCGACAGGTCTACCAACCAGAACTCAACAATCCGATCTTTCAATGCTCTACGAGGGCAGCCATGGGGACACGCAACACATCGTTGTCATCCCAGGAACGGTCGAAGAGTGCTTTGAATTCGGATGGAGGGCCTTCGATTACTCCGAGCGCTACCAGACACCTGTCTTTGGACTCTCAGATTTGGACCTCGGTATGAATCGTTGGGCTTGTGAAGGTTTCGAGTACCCTGATGAACCCATGGACAGAGGGAAAACCATTCGCGAACAAGACGTGTTCGAAGCAATGGAAAACTTTGGTCGCTACCGTGACTTGGACGGTGATGGGATTCCATACCGCACCCTTCCTGGCAGCGGTATGGCTCCGATTCTGTACCGTGGAACAGGGCACAACCCAGATGGAGTTTATTCAGAAAAACCACACGACTATTTTGCACTCATGAAGCGATTAAAGGAAAAAATCGACGGCTCCAGAGACAACCTTCCTGCACCGATTCTCAACGAAAATGAGGAAGGGGATATAGGTGTCATCTACTACGGTAGCATGGAAAACTCGATTCAGGAAATCGACGATCTTCTCGAAGAAACAGGTCTCAAAGTCAGTCAATGTCGGGTTCGTGCACTTCCACTCCACAGCGAAGTTGAAGCCTTCATTCGAAGACACAAGCAGACAATCGTATTGGAAATAAACCGAGATGCACAACTTTGGGGTATCATGCGAAGAGAATTGCCGAACGACATCGTTGGACAGGTCCATTCCGTTGCGTACTCCGACGGCATGCCCCCAAGAGCCCGTATTTATTCGGATTTAATTCTCGAAACCATAAATGAGGTGACACAATGAGAGAACGACCCGCTCGAGCGATCAAATTGAACGTGTTGAACGAACCGAAAGACAACTACAAGGGTGGACCTTCTTCGTTGTGCCCGGGCTGCGGTCACGACCAGATTTCCAACGTCATCATTACCGCAGCATGGGAAAACGGAATACCGCCGGAGCGCGTTGCAAAAATGTCTGGAATTGGATGTTCATCCAAGACGCCCGCATACTACCTCGGCCAATCGCATGGATTCAACACCGTTCATGGACGCATGCCATCGGTAACGACAGGCGCCTACGCCATCAACAAAGATTTGCTTTACCTCGGCGTTTCAGGAGACGGCGATTCCGCCTCAATTGGTATCGGTCAATTGATTCACGCCATACGACGCAACATGGACATGGTCTACATCGTGGAAAACAACGGTGTTTACGGCCTTACCAAGGGTCAGTATTCCGCTACTGCTGATGTAGGTTCAAAGAAAAAGAAGGGGAAAGCAAATGAGACACAACCCATTGATTTGTGTGCACTTGCTATCAATCTTGGTTGTACGTTTGTTGCTCGATCGTTTTCTGGCTCAAAGAAACAATTGAATGCACTGCTCAAAGCGGCCATGTCTCACAAAGGATTCGCTTTGATCGACGTTATTTCACCGTGTGTTACGTTCAACAACAACGACGAGTCAATGCGCTCTTACACGTACGTCAAAGACAACGAGGTCACGCTTCACATGACGGATTACATTCCTCATTTTGAACCGATGGCTGAGGTTGAAGTCCCCGAAGGAAACTTCACCGACATCACGCTCCACGATGGTTCAACAATTCGCCTTGAGACCATTTCTGAAAACCATGATCCGAGCGATTCGATGGCTGCATTGACCGCTCTCCATGAAGCCGAAGACGAGAAGAAACACGTCACTGGATTGTTGTATTTTGATGCCACGAAGCCTTCACTTGCCGAAGATTTGGGTATCGTCGACACGCCGCTTCTTGATGTGAGTGACGATGTCCTGAGACCTCCCAAAGAAATGCTCGATGCCATCAATGCAGAATTCTTGAGCATTTGATGCAGAAAATCTCCAAAATGGGACAAGGAAGGAAGGAGAACTGTGGAAGAAAACATCCTCCTTGCGGTGATTATTACCAGCGGATCTGTTTTTTTCTTCCTAATGCTGTTTCTTATCAATAGATTTCGAAAACAGCGTAAACTCAAGCAACAGCACAGACTGGTCTCTGCGAGTCGAGCTCCTTTGTCGAGCATGAGAGCGCAACGAAGCGATCGCCAAAGCGCCCGAAGACACGTCGTTTCTCGGGGTTTGCAACTTGACCAACTCAGTGATAATGCAAAGCAAGCCTTTGAACAGCGTCAACAACGACGTGTTGCCCAATATTCAGACCTACAGTTGGTCATGGATGAGTTGTTTATTCCAGAGCGCGATGCTGTCGAAACCGAGGATGAAGGGGATGAATCTCAGGACGACCGCTCGACGTGGATTGCTGAAAATCAAGGGAATCTTGATGCACACGCACATTTGGTTGCACAAGAAGAAGTCGGAACAGGTATATCCGTACGTGTTTCAGAAGAAGAGGACCGAGAATTGATGGATCGTTTGGCTCGAGAAGGAGGTAAATCTGGCGTGGTGCAAATTAGCCTTGCTTGGGACGATTACAACGACCTCGACATGCACGTGTTTTGCCCTTCCGGGGAGCGTATTTATTTCAACAATCGAAAGAGTGCTTGCAATGGAGAATTGGATGTTGACATGAACGTTCGACCAAAGTCGAAGAAGCCAATTGAAAACGTCGTCTGGACCGACGAAGCGCCCGATGGTGAATACAAGATTGGTGTTCATTTTTATCGACATCACCGAAAGCGACGAACCAAGAAAACGTGTCAATTCCGACTGCGTGTTGTTACCTACGGCCAAGCAAAAGAATATTCAGGCGAACTAACCCATGGCGACCCGATGTCGATGATTACCTCATTCGTACTTGTCAAACCGGATGAAGAAGAGTGATTTGTGAGCGGTTGGTAGTCCCTCCCGGATTCGAACCGGGGTCGGAGGAACCAGAATCCTCCATGATGGACCGCTACACTAAGGGACTATGCCCTCGCCAATGAAATGGACTTCTTCAAATCGACGGTGGGCAAACCGTCAAACGTCAGCGAAGCGATACATCCACTTTGAAACCCATGAAATCATCATGATGATCATGAACGAAGCGAGGGCGAATTTCGCCCAAGGTCGTGGTTGTTTCTCCTCGGGCCAAGGGTCCATACCAAGCGCTTCGGCTTCCTCGACCAATTTTGCGAGATGCTCCAGTTCTTCTTCAACAGAGTTGGCCTTCATGGTGCTTCCACCGACTTCAAGTTCATGAATTTGCGTTTTTGTGGTGATTTTTAACCAATGATATCTTAATAAAACGCAAGGTACTCGTCAGAACAATGAAAAAGACATTTGCACTTCTCATAGTGGCCTCCCTCCTGCTTGCAGGATGTACTGAACTTTCTTCCTCTGATGATGGGGAAACAGAAAAAATCGAAATCAACGAAGACATCGCAATCGAAAAAATTGATGAGTTTTTGACCGTTGATGAAGACGAAACCTTCGGGATTATGATGTCTTACGAAATCGACCCTGGAATGATGGGACTCGAAACCGAAGACGAGGATTCAACCGCTGTCGTTACAATAGAAATGACAGAGGCGTGGTCTCCTTCTGGTTACTACGCCGCAAGTAGCATGGGAATGGGCGAGGACGGACTCACTTATTCGATGACGCAATCAAGGTCTCACATCGATACCAACATCTACATCAAAATTGCCTACGGATACGAAGGAGACTTTGTGACCCTTTCAGATGCAGAACTAGAAGCATTGTCTGAGGAAGATCGTGAGACATACGAAGAAGAGAAGATGGAACACGATATGATTGTTGCTATGTCGGCAGAGCCAACATATTACAAGATGAGATCCGCACAAACACACACGGAAGTCATCGCATCAATGGCTGAAGAAACCGGTGATTCCGATGATGGTATGGACATGATGGCCATGCTCGAGTTCTTCACCTACGTAGAATGCATGACCACATACACACCTGCAGATTCCGTTGATGGCCTCCAAATCTACGATGTTGGAATGGAGAATATGGAGGAAGACAGCATTACGCCAGAACTCGCACTGTGTATGTTCGATACCGATAACAGCAACAGCATCTCCTTTGAAGAGTTTGAAAATGCAGACGAAAGTCCAGATGGGGATGAACTTGAGGAGGCTCGAACCGTGTTTGATGAATCCGACTCCAACAACGATGGCGAACTCACCAGTGCTGAACTTGAAACATTTATCGCAGCGATGAACGATATTGAGGATGACCATGACCATGACCATGACCATGACGAAATGGATGATGAAGACGGTATGGATACGATGCCAGAGATGTCCGTTGCATTCAACGATGCAGGAGAAATCGAGTACTTCAGCATGACCATGTCGGACCCGACGATGGAAGGTAGCACGGTCATGAAGATGTACGTCCTCAGTGAAGACGATGTAGCTCCATTCTTTGCGGTTTCATCAGAATTTGTGGAAGCTACGTGGATTGCGCTACCATTCACAATCGTTGATGAGCTCGACCCGTGGGGATCTGGAGACATGTTCGATGACGATGATTACGATGACGATGACCGACACGACCACGACCATGATGATGATCATGATGACGATGACCGACACGACCACGGCGGCCATGATGATCACGATGGCGACCACCATGACGACCATGGAGATGACCATGATGACGACCACCATGACGACCATGGAGATGACCATGATGACGACCACCATGACGACCAT
>CALBFP010000184.1 GCA_937894115.1 uncultured euryarchaeote | reverse complement strand
TGTCGTGCAGAGCCAAGCGGTCGGAGGCCGCACCAGAGCCCCTCACCCACACGGGCGTATCGGTCAATTTCTTAGCGACATGATCGGCGGCCAATACAATGCATGAGGCCCCATCCGAGGTGGGACAACAATCGTACAAGGTGAGAGGGTCGGCGACCATAAAGCCGCTGCTGGCTTTTTCGAAAGTGACCGCTTTCTGTATGTGAGCCATTGGATTGAGGGAACCGTGGTGGTGATTTTTCACACTGACGTGAACCAAGTCGTCATGGGTCGATTCAAATTCATGAAAATACCGCCGAGCCATCAAAGCGTACGTCCCTGGAAACGTAAGTCCTGCAAGCCGTTCCCACTCGGTATCCCCTGAAACCCCAAGCCAATACCGCTTTCTTTCCGGTGTAAGGTCGTTCATCTTCTCAATGCCACCAGCAACAACGATGTCCGCTTGGCCGCTCTTGATGGCCATCCAAGCATCCCTAAACGCAAATCCTGAAGAGGCGCAGGCGTTTTCAACCCGACGTACAGCCACCCCATCCATGCCGGAATGTTCGGTCAGCAAGGCTGCAGTGTTTCCGAGTTGCGACCCACCAAAGGCGATGCTGCCAATGAACGCTTCGTCGATCATGGCCGGATCGAAATCGTTGTCGATGCTGGTGAAGGCGTCTTTGGCCGCCTCGGCCCACATGCCTTTCAAACCAAGAGGATGATTGCCGTACCGAGTTTGACCGGCGCCAACAACAGCGACATCCACCATGGTCCACCCACGTCGAAGAGGCATTTCATACCGACGCCTCGCACGCTACAAAACAATGCGGGGTTCGGTCGCTAACTCCCGTAGGGTTCATGAACAGGTCGCACCCGCATCGATGCATGCTGCGCCAATGCAAAGGAATCAACTTCAAGGGCACCAATTGTCCAAAATGCAACCAAGAAGGAAAATTCATCATGAGCGACCGAGAAGCCAATTCTCTTGGTCGCATCCTCGCCCTTGTTTTGCGCCACGC
>CALBFP010000183.1 GCA_937894115.1 uncultured euryarchaeote | reverse complement strand
CCAGTTAGAAAAAGCTCCCCCAAATCAGTAAAGAAGCTCTTTACATTGTTCTCACGGCGAAAAGACGACATTACCGCTACACTCAAAGATATCAACCTACAAATCATGAAAGGAGAGATTATTGGAGTCCTTGGACACAATGGCGCCGGAAAGAGCACTCTATTGCGACTGTTGTCTGGAATTTATCAGCCCGACAAAGGCTCGGTTCGGGTCAATGGGAAAATCAGTCTTTTAGCCTCTCTTGGGACAGGTTTCCAACGAGACCTTTCTGGCAGAGAAAACATTGTGTTAAGCGGGTCTCTTCACGGTATGCCAATAGAGAAAATTCGAGCGCTTGTACCATCTATCATTCTCTTTTCAGGCCTGGAAGATTCAATCGACAAGCCCATTCGTACGTATTCATCAGGAATGAGAGCCCGTTTGGGATTCTCAATCGTTGCTCATCTCGATCCCGAAATTTTATTGTTCGATGAGGTCTTTGCTGTGGGAGATAGTTCCTTCAGAGCACGTTCAAAGCAAAGAATTACAGAGATGGTCAATAGTGAATCAACAGTGGTTATAGTTACACACAATGAGCAACTCATTCGGGAGATGTGTACGCGTGTAATCTGTATTGATGGGGGAGAATTGGTCTTGGATACAAACGATACAGAGTTGGCAATAAGTGAATACCACAAGAACTCCGATAAACGAGATTTGAAGTGATTAGTTTGACAAAAACTGACGAAACCATCTTCAATCTGTTGAAGTCGATGATAATTGCTGGACTAACCTTCCTTTTTGTGTCAACGTTTGTGGTAAATCCACTGGTTACAAATGCAATGATAGAATCTCAAATTCTTAGTAATGGCCGATATGCTATCGTATATGATGCCCATGAAACAATAGAAGAATTTGAAGGATTCAAAGCCACAGCCATCGGCTCCTCAATAATCCGGGATGCGGTAGATGGCTCTTGTATCTCGCAGAACATGGATTCAAAAACAGAAGCAGGCGTCTTCAATTTAGGGATTTCAGGAGGAAACCCATACACAGAAATGATTCAAACACAGGCGCTCATAAATAGCAAAACTGATCTCGTCTTGCTTGAACTTGGGCCGAACAACCTCTGGCAATTTTACGAATCACAATCTTTGGATGACTATATCCAATTTAGATTTACAATCAACAGTATAACCATGGAACGCGATAACATAGGAAGTTGGACCGAACTAATCCGTGAACAAGATTTACCTTTCGTTGCTACGACCGATGTTGAAAAAATAAGAATGAGTAAGATTTACTCGATTGAAAGTTTTGAATCTAAATTTGAGGAGATAGCATCTGGATTACCAGAAATTGAATCTATGAAATCAGGAGTGCCTAGCGTAGGAGACGACGGTTGGCTAGAGTATCTAATGACACCGTCATACAAACCTCCGAATTTTGAAATGAAATCCCGTGAAGAGGTTAGGACTTATTTTGAAGAGAACATGCCTAAACTTGTAAGTGGCTCAATTTACAACCCAAAGTTTGAGGGTACCTTAAATCACGATTCATATGAGTATATTCTTCGAGAGCTGACAAAGAACGGAATTGAGGTATTGTTGCTCGGAATCCCACATCACCCACAAGTGAGAGAGTACTTGTCAGAAAACCAACTTGATGGATACAACTCGACGTTTGTAAAATATGCCGAATATGACGGCGTTTATGGGATGAACATGTTCTGGGAAGAGTGGCCAGAGTGGATGTTTCGAGACAGGAATCACCTCGGATCACATGGTAGAGAATATGCATGTGAGCGGATTGCAAACGCCATTGATTCAATAGGTAACAATAAATCAGCAATAGTCTCTGTCCAACCTACTCTTGAACACTTCTATGAACAGAGAAGTCAATGTGATGGATCTGAGTTAACATGGTCCGTGATTTCTGGAAATACGATAATCCCAGCGGAGGGGTACTCCTTCTGTTCGATGGCTAAAGATCAGCGATTACCCCATACATGGGAAAAAATAGAGGGGGATTCAGGGATTCACTTAATCCCCGATATCGGACAATCACCAAGCAATGTTGTTGATGGACCTATGGTGGGATACAACGTAACAATTCAAAATCCCGGATGGTATTTTTTCTGGTTTGAAACGCGAGGAGAGAGTACTTCAGATGACACTTTCGCAGTTAGTTTTGAAAGACCCAACCTCCCCGATACAAGTTTTTCAATAGTCTCGTCTTTTTCAAACGGAGAAGGTGATTGGGTATGGACAAACAAAAGTTCAATGGCTCCATTAAAAATGTGGGTACAAGACACTTGGGATATAAAAATTAAAATTTGGATGCAAGAAGACGGTGTTGAATTGAGACGAATTCTCATTTCGAATGATTTTTCCTTCTTACCTACTGAGGAGGTGGTTGGATAGATTTCATAACCTCGGAATATTACCTTTATTTTCTCCCTACAGTACTTGTTTTTACCCTTTTGATATTTGCAAGGAGGAAGAAAAAACAAATCATAATTCTGTTTGTGATGAGTTTAGTTTTTTTCTGGCTTGCCTCTGGCTGGCATGTACTTTTACTTCTTTTTTCTACATCAATCGATTGGCGTAGCGGAAATTCGATTTACGCTTCAGATGATGATACAGTAAGGAAAAGATGGCTAATGGTAAGCGTGGTAACCAATCTTAGCCTTCTCAGTCTTTTCAAATATCTGGATTTTTTTATCCGAACCTTCAATCTGGCCGCTCTGAAAATATCCAATTCTCCTGGCCTGGAGGAACTAGGCCTTGCATTACCTGTGGGGATCTCCTTTTACACATTCCAGACAATGTCGTATACCATCGATATTTATCGTCGTAAGATGGCCCCGTACCATTCATTCATTGATTTTGGCTGCTATGCGTCGTTCTTCCCTCAGTTGGTTGCTGGTCCGATTGTAAGGGCTGATGATTTTCGGGCGCAACTTGACCGGAAGATTTCTTACAATTCAGTAAACATCAGAATAGGCCTTACCCTGATAATTTATGGACTTTTCAAGAAAATTGTATTCGCTGATAACTTAGCCGTACATGCAAACCATGTTTTTACTGAAGGAGAACATTTAGGCAATATTGGGCTGATTTGGTGGGCATCGTTGTGTTTCGGAATTCAGATTTATTGTGATTTTTCAGCATACACCAATATCGCATTGGGATCTGCGAGATTACTTGGGATTTCATTACCTGAGAATTTTAAAACACCTTATGCGGCAACATCACCTCAAGACTTTTGGAGAAGATGGCACATTTCACTCTCAACTTGGTTGAGGGATTACCTCTACATCCCGTTAGGGGGCTCAAGACATGGACAAAGAGTCATGCTCTTCGCACTCATGACAACGATGATTCTTGGGGGTTTATGGCATGGTGCTTCATGGAACTTCGTAATCTGGGGATTAGTACATGGCTTGTTACTTGTAGGACACAGATTTTTGTCAAAGTTGAATTTGGTTGAGAAATTATTTATCAACTTCAAAACAGGTTCAACAATCATATCATGGATAATTACGCAATACCTCGTATTTCTCACTTGGTTAATCTTCAGAATAGAAGATGTCGAAGTCCTGTTTGAAAGTATGAAAACTTTTGTTGGAATTGGTGGCTACTTTGATTTCTCAGAATTCATGCTGTTTTTACCAGAGATCAAGTTACTGACCTTTGCTCTTGCAGTCATTTTCATTATTGGTCACGGATTCAGCGGAAGGTTTGGAGGGTTTGTGTATCAATTATCAAAACAACGCTCAATCGCATGGGGACTGACTGTAGGCCTCATGATTTCAGCAATGTACTTCTTACAACCTGCGGAATCTGTTGATTTCATATATTTCAGATTCTAATCGTAGTGTTTGGTCTCGAGATTGGAAACCTATAATCAGCAACTTCCGCAACAGCCGCCGCCATCATCCTTGGATTTTCCAGCATCATACATCTCTCGAAGTG
>CALBFP010000182.1 GCA_937894115.1 uncultured euryarchaeote | reverse complement strand
AGTACCGGATTTGATTGGTCGCTCCGTTTATTCCTGGGCAATAGACGTGAATATCGGCTGAATACGGGTCTTCGGCTTCAAAACCACCTGGGATGGCGTACCTTGAGACACCGAAGACGGACGGTACAAGGCCGTCATCCTCACAGGTGTCCGATGGCTCAGGCGTAATCTCATCATCGGAGACGCCGAATTGTTCGTTATCAACATCAAGTGCTGTTCCTGTTGCGTTTGCGTAAAGCCATGCTTCTACTCCCCAACCACCAGCGTAAAGTTCTTCCACGTCAACCTCCAAAACAACGAATGTTGAATTTTGCTCGGCAGTCCATGTGTGGCTCATCTCGGTATGGGGCGCTATGCCGTTGTTGCTGTCCCAAAGCGAATAATCCAACTTGTATTCTTCACCTATAACGAGGTAGTGGGCGGTGATGATCGCCGTCATGACATCGCTTGAGGAGTAAACGGCATCTCCGTATTCGTCCAAGGTTCCGTTGAGGAGTTCGATGTCTACCACCGCATCGGACAGTTCAAACTGACCCGTGGAGTTGTTGGTCACGCTGAACGATTGCATGAGGTTCATCTCATCCCATCCAGAATTGCTCGAATTGTAGTAGTCAAGGTCTAACGTCAGTTCATAATTCCCTTCAGGCAATTCTTGGGTAGAGTAGGTCCGAGAGTAGTACCAACCTGACCCGTCGTTGTATTCGTAGCATTGGTTGTTGCAAAATGTGTAAATTCCGCTTTGGGATTGTATTGAGAAGTTGTCATATTGATTTGCCCACCATGGATTCCACGACGAATCGTTGAGGTTGACGAGGTTCCAGGAAAGGTTGTGCGCCGTGGTCATCAGAACGCAGGATACACTGAGGTAGGCCGTCCAGCTCGAATTGATGGGGACCGTGTCGTGATAGCCCCCAATGTTCAAGTCAACGAGGTCAGGATTGTACCCGCAGGCCGTCGTTGAGGTGTTGGCAGTGACATAAAAGTCATCTGATTGTGTAGAAACAATGGACCATCCTCCTGCTCCATCGTCAACATAGAGCGAGGCATAAAACGTCCAGTTTCCGGACGCAAGGAAGTAGTGTGTGAGTTCATTTTCATTCATATGATCGGTGTGCGTGGAATGGTAGGTGACCGTTGAGTTGTTGGTTTGGAATTGTATGCTTCCTACGCTGTAAGTGGCCCCGTTCCCGTTGTTGGCATCGTGGTTTTGCAGCGACCAGTTGACGGAATAAGCGGTATCCCACAGGCCGCAGTAAACATCCGCTCTGCCAGTAAATGTATCTTGGTAATCGTATTCGTCCTGGTCAGATTCAACTTCCAGCGTGATGTTGGAGGCGTTCATGCCGCAGTCAATCGTGTCGCCTGCTTGGAGCGATGTCGGACTCTCGGACAACTTGACTGCTGGCGTTTGATTCAGCCCTTGGGCGAACAAACTGAGGAGGAACATCAGCGTGAATGCTACCGCTTTACCTTTCATGTTCCCAAATGATTGGGACAGAATATAAATATCAATATATGAAATTGTGGTGATAGTTTCAAACAAGTGATTTTTCAATGGGTCCCCCTTTGAAAAGACGCCTTATCAAT
>CALBFP010000181.1 GCA_937894115.1 uncultured euryarchaeote | reverse complement strand
TCTCGAATTATCGCAAACCTTAGTTCCAATCAAATACCTGTTATCAATGGATATTTTAGAAAAGATCGAAACCCATTAACAATTTCAACTCCTAATAATGGAGTAATGAATCTACCAATTGATTTTGTGAACATGAACATTGAACGATTGAGTGAAATCTCGTTTGCAGGAAAGCGAAAAGTTCTCTTTATTTCGAATCCTTCGCCTACGCTCGTACGCAGAATCCATCTTTTCAAATCAAAAGGTTGGATAGTCATATCTGATGTGAACTCATGGAAGGGGGCAGATTACTCTGACCTGACGAATGGACAATTGCACCTTATCGCGGCTTCAAACCACGTTCTCGTTGAAAACCACATTCAAAAAGAAGAGATTTCAAGAGTCAGTTCAGACCCGAAGAAAGCCTTGACGATAGATCGAGGATGGGTTGCAGTAAAGAAAAAGAGAAAAAAATCAAAGAAAGAACCGCTAGTCGGGATTCTCGTCAGGCCAGACGATGAGATTGACTTTGATCTGATTTCAGAGCTTGCGAGCAAAAGACCTGATATTAGTATTGATCTACTGGGGGCCTCATGGCCTGTCTCAGTTACAAGGCCTACGAATGTGAAATCTTGGACTATTAGAGACGTGACTTGGGCCCTTGATCGAATGATGACATGGGATTTGGGAATAGATATTCCGGTTGAATCAATCAGCAGCATGGCATGTGGTATTCCTGAGTTACGTTACAACAGAATTCCATGCATCATAAGAGCTAACATGCAAGGAGGCAAGACTTTGCCCTATCTTATCGAGTACAACAAAACCTCTCAAATTGAAATCGCGATAGAGGAGGCCCTGATAATGGATAAATCCTATCATCCAGAAATTGTGCATACAAGTTGGGGAAGGATTGTAAAGAATCTGTTGGAGCAGATTGTCGACCTAAAGTCGGAGGAAAATCCAGAAATGACATATGACTATTTACCTCTTTCAGAGCTCATTTCCTTTGCTGAACACCGTCCACCAAAGATGACTGAAATTAAGACTCAAGTACAACATGCATTTTCTACAAAAGGTTTGATAATTTACAGAGATTTGATATGGGCTTTGGATTATCTAATTTCAAACCCATCAACAAAGAAAGGAGTTTGGAACAATCTCCTTATTTCTTCTGTTCGAGGTATAGGGGCTGTTGACCCATTTACTGCCATTGAGCTTTCAGAAAATTATCAAATCGATGACAAGCGGATTTCTCGAACCATGATTACGCTATACAATCGTACGGAACAGTACGAAAAGAGCGCGAAGCTTTTGCACCCTATGAGAAATGACTCATGGAAAAAGAAAATGAGAAAAGTCCTTGAAAGGAAAATAAAATCCACTTCTCCAGCAATAGCTGGTAAAGGATTCTTCCACATATTAGAGCCAGCTACTCTGGGCGGACCTAGACGTAACCTCAAGGTCGCTTGCATACTGGATAAATTTACCTTTGATTCACTTGCTTTTGAGCTCGACCTTCATCCAGTTCCAAAAGAGAATTGGAGAGACTTCCTCGATAGAGGCGGATTTGATTTCTTCCTTGCTGAATCGATTTGGAAAGGACATGATGAGCAATGGAAATGGGCAATGAGCTCACCTGAATCTCCTAATGGAATTCGATTACAATCAGTGCTGAAATATTGCTCTGAACTAGGTTTAAAGAAGGTATTTTGGAATAAAGAAGACCCAGTGAATTATGAAAAATTCATCTCGACAGCCAATCGTTTTGATGTGATATTTACATCTGATAATCGTTCAATCCCAAAATATAGGAAAGATTGCGGCCATGAACAGATTTACTCAATGCCGTTTGCATGCCAGCCAATTATTCATAATCCAATCCGCAATAAATTGCCAAATTACCAAACCTGTTTTGCAGGCTCATGGTACATTCGCGATCACGGTGACAGAAAACGTCAAACGAAATTACTCGTTGATGCTGCGAAGAATTACGATTTACATGTTTATGATCGATTCCATGGTACAAATGATCGAAATAGATTCCCAGAAGAGTACGCGGAATATGTAAGAGGCAGTTTGTCTTATGATGAATGCTGCATGGCTTATCGCGCCTACAAAATTTTTCTCAATGTTAATTCTGTGACAAGCTCAGAAACAATGTTCAGTAGAAGAGTGTTCGAAATACTTGCGTCATCAACGCACGTTCTTTCAACCCCCTCCCTTGGCATGCAGATGATGCTTCCAGATGGTGTAACCGTTGTTGACACGCTAGATGAAGCAAATCAAGCGATTAAACACCTGATTGAAAAAACCGAAGTTCGCGAACGGAGTGCTCATCTCGGTTATCGCAACGTCATGAACAACCACACATATGCGCAACGAGTTGGATTGATTTTGGAAAAAATTGGAATCAATAACCACATTGAGTTTGTGAATCCTAAAATTAGTTTGATTACATGTACAAATAGGCCAGATATGCTTCCAAATATCCTAAGAAATTTTGACAGACAGCTATGGGATAACAAAGAACTCAACATCATTATCGATTGCGAAAAGAAACGATTTAGACAAATCGTACAGGAAATACAAGGTAGAAAAGACGTACACGTTAAACTTGTAAAATCAGGATTATCTCTTGGAGAGTGTTTCAATCTAGGAATTGACCAATCGAATGGCGATTATATTGGTAAGTTCGATGACGATGATTTGTACGGTCCGCAATATCTCAATGACCAAATGCTCGCCTTCAATTATACGAACGCTGATATTGTCGGTAAATTATGTAGTTTTATGTACCATGAAAAATCAAACTCCACATACTTGCGTTTTGAAAAGAGTCGGCACAGGTACAGCGATTTGGTCCTCGGACCTACATTTTTGTTTAAGCGAAAGGTGGCTGAAAAGGTAAAAATGCAAAACCTCTCAAAAGGAGAGGACACTAATTTCCTAAAGGACTGCATCAAGGCTGGTTTCAAGATATATTCTACAGATCCATACAATTTTGTGTATGTGCGTAAAAAGGTTGAAGGATTTCATACATGGGATGCAACAGATGATGAATTGCTCAAGAATGCACAGGATATGGGCAACTTGCCACCTGAAGAGTATGCGTTTGTCTAGGTGATTCAAGTGTTGGTATGTTTAGTTGTGGGCGCACGGCCGAATTTTATGAAAATTGCTCCAATCGATAGGGAGTTTGCAAAAAGAGGAATCGAAACGCTGTTGGTCCACACGG
>CALBFP010000180.1 GCA_937894115.1 uncultured euryarchaeote | reverse complement strand
CGAACATCACCATGTCGTACACGCACCAAATCAGCAACTACGGTTGGACGTCAGGTGTGAGCAACTCAACATCGGTAGTGAATTCCCCGACAAGGTATGGTATCGACACCGCCATCGCACCAAACGGTGACATCATTGCAGTTTCTCAACAAGATGTTTCAGGCGTGGGTAGGGTTCTTGATTTGAATGTTAAATCCAAGGCAAGTGGAAGTTGGTCTCAAGTTTTCCTCGACAACACGAGCAACTCAGGATACAGCCCTTCCGTTGAAGTTGATGTAAACGGGGCCATTCACGTCATTCATTTTGCTATATCGACCAATCAACTGCGCTATATTACGAACGCCAGTGGTTCCTGGGTTACGTCAAACCTGAGCGCTGCAAAGGGTTTGAATTCCGATTATTTCGGAACCGACCTTGCTCTTGATTCACAAGGCAATGTACACTTCATCTTTTCATCTTCCAATCCGGGAAGCAATCAAGCTATCCTTTACTATTTCAACAACCAAGGCGGCAGTTGGACCAACACCACAATCTCCGATTCTTCCTACCATGATGCCCATTATCCAAGTATAGCGCTCAGTGGAAAAGATGCAGTTCATATTTCGTTTTACAACGATGATGGAGCCGACCTTGTTCATGCAACCAATGAAAACGGCTCATGGTCGATAGAGAACGTGTCGATAAATGGCAACATTGGGAAGTGGTCCTCCATCGCTCTTAATTCAAACGACGATGTCGTGATTGCTTCAAGATATTCGAACCGAATTGATGTATCTACTCGGATTGGCAGTAGTGGAACATGGTCGACCTCAAACACAGGTACTGGGAACCGATATCCAATGTACATGGACATGCAAATTGATTCTAACGACGATGTCCACATTGTGTACCGCTGTTCAGGGACATACGCACAGGTCGGCAACGCTTTGGGTGATCTCGGGTATGTTACCAACAAAACTGGCTCATGGACGAGAACCTCCGACATCAACTTTGGCGCATACCATTCCTCTTTGGCGATTGATTCCAACGACGACCTGCACATTATGCATTCTGACGGTCTGGCTTACTACCAACTCAAACACACGACTATCCAGGGTTCGGGCAAGGGCCTTGCGGTCGTTCCAACCTTCGCGATATCGCCGTCATTGCCTTCTGGATTGGTTTTGGATTGGAAAACTGGAACCATTTCGGGTACGCCGACTGAGGCCCTTGCCAACACGACGTTTACGGTCACCGTCACTGCGCTTGGAACCACAACCACAGGAACATTCACCCTCTACGTGACGGGCGCTCCCGGCGCCATCGCTTACAGCGACATTTCAGGGACAAAGGGCACGGCCATCACTTCAGTCACGCCGTCCATCACCACCAACGGTACCACAGGAAGTGTCACTTCTTGGGCCATCAACGCAACCGTTCCTTCTGGACTGACGTTTGAAACCAGCAACGGTACAATTTGGGGAACTCCGACTCAGGTTGTATCAGGGGCTGTATTCACTGTTTGGGCGAACAACTCCGTCGGTTCCAAGTCCACAACAATCAACATCACCATCAACGATGTTGGTGTGACGGCCATCACGTACCCTTCGGAAAACATCACGCTCACGCTCTATCACACCATGACCACAGCGACACCGTCGACAACGGGTGGAACAGCGACGACGTGGGGCATCAGCCCAAGTTTACCTTCCGGCATGTCCTTCGATTCTGCAACAGGAGCCATTTCGGGCACTCCTGAAAACCTCCAGACCACGGCTGTGACATACACCGTTTGGGCCAACAATTCAGGAGGTTCGTTCTCCGACCAGATCAACATCACCATCAACGATCACGGGCCTGTTCCTCTGAATTACTTCGGCGAGAACATCACGCTTGATCACAACCAAACATTGACGCCTCTCAGCGGATTTGAACTCAGGCCAGACCTCATGGCCGCTGGTTATGACCACAGTTGTGCCATCAAGGACGATGGCACTGTTCGCTGCTGGGGCGAAGGTGCGAACGGACGACTCGGTTATGGCGGTTCAGCTGACAAATATTCACCTACAGCCACATCTTCACTCGGCACTGGTCGCACTGCTATCGACATCTCAGCAGGTGGAGACCACACCTGCGCCGTTCTTGATGACGGCTCCGTTGTGTGTTGGGGCGGCAATGCCTTTGGACAACTGGGTGATGGTACCACTTCATCCCGTACTTCGCCAACACAGACGCTTTCACTCGGACGACCCGCCGTCGCCGTCGAAGCAGGCTGGTATTTCACCTGTGCTCTGCTTGACAACGGATCTGTTTCGTGTTGGGGTAAGAACAACAACGGCCAGTTGGGCCGGGGTTATGAGAACGCGTCCACGGATACTCACCAAGCAACACCAGGACTCACGCTTCCAATGCCGGGTGGCCGTCCAGTCCTTACCATGGACATCAGCCATTACATGGCTTGTGGTGTGGTGGACAACGGCAGCATTGCCTGTTGGGGTCAATACGGAGGTGGGAAAACCCCATCGCTCAAGACCTTCTTTAGTGACGCCAATCCTGCCAAGGATGTTGCTACCGGCCGTTATTCTGCCTGCGGCCTGATGGTGAATGGCAACATTACATGCTGGGGTACCGGGTGGCTCGGCACAGGGGGTTCCGGCCAGACCGCCAATCCGGGAGTGATTTGGCCGAATTTGGGTTCAGGTCGCACCGCAGTTCATGTTGAACTTGGACGAAAGCACAACTGTGCCTTGCTTGACAACGACGCCGTGAAGTGTTGGGGTGATGATTCATACGGCCAAATGGCCAATGGAATATCGTCAAGCAATGAAAATACGCCTAACAGCGTATCCTTTGCTTCAGGTGTCGTCGCTCAAGACATCGTTGCAGGACAATGGCACACGTGCATTGCAGCACAGACCAACGAGTTGTATTGTTGGGGAGACGGTGTCAATGGAAAATTGGGCGACGGGTCGACCTCTCAGAACAACTTTGCTGGCCCGGCTGCGAAAGTCAACCACTTTTCAGGGTCGAATCCAGTGAAGGCACACGGTGACATCACATCGTGGGCGGTTCATCCAGCCCTTCCAACAGGGCTTGCACTAGGCTCCTCAAATGGAACGCTATGGGGCACGCCGACCGCTTCCATCTCCCAAACCAACTTCACAATCTATGGGAACAATAGCGGTGGCTCTTCGTCATTCGTTCTCAACCTCGGTGTGAATGCACAAGCACCAGGCTCGTTCGAATACAATCCAGAGAACAACACGCTGACCAACAATACTGAAGTTCATCTTGCACCGCAATTCATCAACCAAACAACTGGAAACGGCTCCTTGTGGAATGTGGCTG
>CALBFP010000179.1 GCA_937894115.1 uncultured euryarchaeote | reverse complement strand
GTTGTTGACACAACAAGCCTTGCAAATTGGAGTTGGAATGAGAAGCAGGTTTGTTTCATAGATGGGCACTTGTCCCACCATTGCTCCATTGATGCGGCCATTGTGCTTCGATGTAAACCAAACGTGTTGCGCCAAAGATTGGAACAACGTGAAGATTATTCGGCCGATAAACTACGTGAAAATCTAGAGTGGGAACTTTTGGCGGGAACATGGTCCGACCTTCTGAATCTTCATCCTAAAATCAACGTTTTAGAAATCGATACCACAACCGAACCCATCTCAATTACCAGAGTACTGGAGTTCCTGGACGCAGAGAACACCAAGACTACAGTGGAAAACTGCATTCAGGATGCAAGAGATTGGATGAGCACAGAATATGGTGCCGAAAGCATATGACCCTTCTTCACTTCGAAGAGTCGATAGAGATGGCGCTGGAACAACTCAGGAAACGATGGGAAGCCCTTGCTTCACCCCTTGTTTCTGGTTTGGGTAAAACCAATCCAGCCATACTAACATGGTTTGCGCTTCCAATTGGCATCGCCGCCAGCGTGCTTGTTTTCTTTGCACCAAAAAGCGATGCTGGGGCGTTGATGCTCATTGGATCCGCTCTGCTGATCACGTTCTCGATGATTCTGGATGGCCTCGACGGTCAACTTGCCCGCCAAACAGGTCAAGTGTCTCGATGGGGAGATTATCTTGACCATACGCTTGATCGTCTCCTTGACGCGATGTGGGTGATTGCTATCGCATCGAGTCCTGCTTGGGTTGACGAACCCGCTTTGGGTTGGGCGGCAGCATGGTTTACGATACTTGGCTCCTACATGGGGACTCAAGCCCAAGCTGTCAGTGGAGGGCGAAACTATCGAGGTTTTTCTCGTGCCGACCGAACCATCCTCACAATTGCAGCACTTGCCTTGACTGGAATTTTTTGGCTCATTGGCGTCGAAGATTTTTCCTCAGCCCCAAACCCGTTCGACCATCTTGAAATGAACCCGCTTACCGTCATCGTCATCGTGTCTGGCATCGGAGGAATCTACACGTTTTTGGTTCGCTTTTCACAAGCAAGAAAAGAAATCCAAGCGCTCGACAAAGAAGACCCACTTACTCAATCAAAAGGCGACGAATCGGAATAAAAACGCGATAAAGAAATACGGTTCTTGTTCAACTTTACATGCGGCATACTCTTAACGGTCGGCGGAGACGTATTGCGTGATGGGTGCGAACGCGCTGAACCGTAGGCTCCGACCAAAAGCCGTCATCATGGTCTTGCTCATGATGCTAATGCTTGCTCCTCTGACACCAACAACAACGGCAGTAGATACAAATCCCGACAATTTACAAGCCCAACATATCGCTGCAGTTTTCGATTCCGTTTCAGAGACGACGACCATCACTTGGCAAAACATCGACACGTACAATGGGAATGTGCCTTACTATCATTCAGCAATTTACTTTGTTCATCGTTTCACCGAACCAATCACAACATCCAACATTGATTCCGCACAAGTAATTGATTCCGTCGTAGCTTGTCAAGCGAATCTTTACGTTCAATATGCATGGTGTTTAAGCTCCGCTGGAGGCAATGGAGGGCAACATCCCGGTCACAGCGTTTCATATCTTGTCGATGCTGGTACGAACAGCACGTTTTACTATGCAGTTACTGTTGAATGGGATCAAGACGGTACCACTGTAAGCCATCAAGAACTCGACCCAGACGTATCCACCTTAACAATAGGTGTTCAAGAAGAAACTTCTCCAATCGAAACACCGTTGTACTTCCAAGCCTCATACTCGCTTGCTGATAGCGAAACGACGCTCACATGGATCAACTACCATTCCCCTCTCTTACCGAACACGGAACCGGCTTTGGAGAACACCAGTATCCTGATTTGGCGTTCGACGTCAGAAATTTCACGTTCCAATGGGGGCTTAGTCTACCAAGGACTCACGGTCGCCACGCTGATTGCGAACATCAGTTCCGATATGGAGTCGTACGTTTACACAGTGCCTCCGAGCACAAACGAAGACGCCTACTATGCCATTACGTACTTCATACCCAACAAAACCGGAGACGGCGAAGATTTTGTTGATTTACGCTTCTTGTCGAACAATGCGCTCACGGTTCCTGTGTTGGAGGACAATCGACCTCCGAGCCATGTTAGCGTGTTCAGCGTAGGTACTTCCTCGGAAAGCGATGGAACCGGGCAGACCGAGTTGACATGGTTTGGCGTTTCAGGTGAATCAGGAGAACGTTACGATCTTTATGTATCAGGAGCAGCATTTACGTCGATTTACGATACGGGTGTGACGTTCATTGCTTCAGTGTATGAAAATCAGACGCTTGAGAATTCGAACACTCCTTACAAGTACCCTCGCCAACTTCCGATTGGAACGTTAGGAATGGCATATTATTGCGTTGTAACGGTTGACGCTATCGGATTGTTCGACGCCTCTACAAGCGGCGGTTCTTGCGATTCCATCGAGGAGGATGCCTTTAGTAACTGGCAAAAGGAGCCAACCAACGTCCATGCTGAGTTTATCGGCGACCGAACGATTCGCGTTACATGGACCGATCAACTCGGCGTCGAGGGTGAGAGATACCACATTTACTCGAGCAATGGCGTACCCACAAACCCATCACAGTTTGCTACACAGACAACCTATCATGGCTTTGTTAACGACAACACAGAAGTGTTTGATATTGTCATCGGGCCAGATATCGTTTCGGAAACGGGGGCCGTTCTCAATTGGTACATTTACGTCACAAGTGAAGCTCAATACATACACGCAAACGGTTCGTTTGAGTATCTGGGTCTCGACCAGAATGAAGCAGGTCCGGTTGAAATCGATATCACTCGGCCCTCGATTCCCCAGATTGTGAACGCTGAAAGTCGAGGCGATCTTGGAATCGTTGCGATGGAGTGGGGGAACTTACAGGAACTAAACGAATCCTACCAAATATGGCGCCACAACGGAGATCCTTTCGTTGAGTCCTCCATTACCTCCAGTGATGAAGAAGGCTGGGAGCTTGTTCTCGACGACATCAATGTTGGCCTCCAAAGCTCCTCAACCATCATTCGAAATGTTCCTATCGAATCCGGCTCGGAGCAGGATGCCTACTACGGGATTACGGTTTGCGATCAATACAACAATTGCAATCCAGAAATTATCGAAGGATTGACTGGAAACGCTCGTTTGATTCGTGAGGATGCTCGTGCTCCGAGCGTCGTAATTGAGTTGGTCGATGAGGACGGCGTTCCCTACACAAGTCCCTCCTTGGTTCCAGGTCTCTACACAGTCAACATCGAAGTGAGTGAATACCTCAAGACAACACCCGAAATCGAAATATTTTCGTTGGAGGGTTACAATGCGACAGGAGGAAAAACAGTGATGACTCAGACAGCAGACAACCTCCTCAACCCTGAAAAAGGTCCTGAGTACGTATACGAGTTCCGACTTTCAGCAACAGAAATCGCAAGTGATTTGGTCATTCGAATGACACTCATTGATGAGGCCGATAACCTTGGTGTTATCACCAACACATCGTTTAAGATTGACGCAAAAAAACCTACCGTCACAGTTTATTCACCTTCACCTGCGCCTTCAGGTAACGATGTCGGATCGAAATATCTCTACGGAGGAAAAATCAATCTCATGTTTTCTGCTGAAGACGACGTACAAATCGCTCGATTGCAGTACCGATTGGTGACCGATTCCAGTGGTTCAAGAGATTCCGGTGCGTGGGCTGATGCGGAAGGAATTACAGATGTCAACGGCGATGGAACCTCACTGGTAAGCAGTATGGAATTCACTACAGGGTCGTTTCCGCCAGGTCTGCATGCGGTAACGGTTCGCGCACTTGATACGGCAGGAAATGAAGAAACTGCCGAAGTGGAGTTTATTGTTGATTATTGTCGGAACGACGAGTTCGGTGAAACCATATGTCAGTATGAGGAAGCACTGAAGCCAGAAGCTGAACCTGAAGTCATCAAACCAAGCATGAGTGAGCCACCGTATGTCTTGGTTTGGATTGCGGTTGCGGTCAACATCGTCATTTTCGTAGTCGCCTTAATGATCGTACAAATCAGTCTTACAGGCCCAAAGAAGAAGAAGAGTGGAGACGATGATGACGACGATTGGATGTCGGAATTCATAGGAACAACCCAAGACTTGGATATGGACGAAATTACGGGAACCAGTTCAACGCAAAATGCAAAACCAGAAACCCAAGAAGAATCCACGGAATCTGAAGATGAAGACGATCCGTTTGCAGTCAATGTTTTGCAACGGAAAACGCGACGCAAAAAGAAGGTAGAGGTAGAGGACGACGACGATGATGACGACGACGATGACCTCTCTTGGGCTGGACTTGACGATGATGATGATGACGATGACGATGATGATGAGGAAGAGTCCAAGCCACGCAAGCGGCCCGTTCGCAAGCGACCCGCCCGAAAGGCTGCACCAGCCCGCAAGCGCCCCACTCGTCGCAAGAAGAGCGATGACTGATCGGTAGGTGTTGTTCAATGTCTGAACATATCGAACACCATCATCATTCTGTTCTCGATGCGTTTAATCCGCTTCAAAACCGGTTGAACTGGCTTCTTCTCGCTGTTCCGTTAACGCTTTACTTCCAATATTCGGGTAACGTAGAGATGACTTTTCTCTTCTCGATGATTGCTATTATGCCACTTGCTTTTCTCATGGGGCATGCTACGGAAGAAATTGCACTGCGGGCGGGGGAAAATCTTGGCGGTTTGTTGAACGCAACGTTTGGAAATGCTGTTGAGATCATCATCGCAAGTCTTGCCATTTGGACAGCGGCTAACAACGCCGATCAGGCCGATGTCATGATTGAACTTGTCCAAGCAAGTCTGATTGGAAGCATCCTTGGAAACCTTCTGCTTGTGTTGGGACTTGCATTGCTGTGGGGCGGTTACAAATATCAAACTCAAACCTTTAACCAAGAGGCACTCTCAATTAACGGTAGTCTACTTTTGCTGGCAGTTCTTGCTTTGATTATTCCAGCGGCTGCGTCTCATACTGAACTGGTCGATGAAAACATCCTCAATTTGTCGCGATATGCGTCTCTAGTGCTTCTTTTGATGTACGGTTTGTCCTTGTTTTTCCAATTTAAAACACATTCACACCTCTTTGATGTGAAATCAGAAATCGAAGAACAAGAAGAACCAAAGATGACAACAAAAGATGCTTGGGTTCTCCTTATTTTAGCAACCGTGCTTGTTGGATGGATGGCTGAAGTGCTGGTTCACAGTGTTGATGAAGCTGCCAAAGGATGGGGCCTTCCAACCTTGTTCATCGGCGTCATCCTTCTCCCATTCTTTGGTAATGCAGCAGAACACTTCACTGCTGTTCTTGTTGCTGGTAAAGACAAGATGGACCTTTCACTAGCTATAGCGATCGGTTCCAGCGTTCAAATCGCAGTCTTTGTCGCTCCTCTTATGGTGCTCTTTGCTTGGGTTATGGGTGTCGATATTTCACTTAAATTCGGTATTCTTGAAACCGCAGCAACGTTCATGTCTGTGCTCGTTGCTAATTTTATTCTCAATGACGGTAAAACCAACTGGCTTGAGGGTGTTATGTTACTCGCATGCTACGTTATTCTTGCTCTTTCGTTCCTTGAGGCGTGAAAATGTTGGACTCATTCGATTCGAAAGGAAAGGCTGGCTTGGTTTTATCCGTAATCGGCGTTCTTTTGCTGCTGGCTGGAACAATCGGATACACTTTTTCGGGTGTTATTGAGGATGTTCCAACTCCAAACGCTCCAAATCAAGCATTCTTCGCAGATGAACCTCTCCCGAAAAATTTTCTTTCACCGCTTGTTGCTGCTGAGGTGACCATCACATGGGATCGCGACGATGTCTGGATGGGTATCGTCCATGAAGATGAGAAGGAACGGTGTAAGGATGTTCCGAGCAATTACTTCAGTTCAGGGCTCGGTTGTGACGGAGCATCGTTGGATTTTGTTGCCGGTAATCCAAGCGCAACAGCAACTGAAGGATTCACTTGGGAGATGGAATCTGGAACCTATTTCGCCGCACTTGGTGCAAAGGAAAGCGGTTTACCAAGTGGGACAGCGGTGATCGTTTCCTACGACGTCCATCTTGGCCATTCGCTGTTGAGTGTCGTGTTGTCCTTCGGTGGTATCGTGGCTGGTGGTGTTTTGATCTATTATGGTCGAGATCCATCACTCTAAACCATCATAGTAAGTCTGAACTGCTTCATCCAATTCCTCGATGATGCTGTGCTCATCAAGAGTCAAGGTAGCACCATTCTTTCGCAACGCTTGTCCGTTGACCCAGACATCAAGACAATCCCCTCCGTTGTAGATGAGGTTGGCTATGTGACGATTGTTTGAGCGACCAACAGGTCGCATTCGGACGTCGTCGAGATTCCAAGCAACCCAATCTTTGCTTCCCTTTGTTGCAAGCTTGAACACATCTTGTGCTGGAAACAAGGTTGAATCCCAATGATCGTGTCGTTGAAGGAGGCTTGCAAGTCGTGCTTCATGCAGCATATTCAAACCGTTTCCACTTGACGCAGCCCCGTCCGTTCCAATTCGAACATCTGCACCAGCATCGCGATATGGAGGGAAGGAAAGTGTTCCTCCGCATGCCAATTTCATGTTTGAGGATGGGCAGTGAACGGTGGTAACGCTACGATCTGCAACGATTTGAATCTCGTTTTTCTTGACCCATGATGCGTGAGCAAATATGGTACCGGGTTGGATGAAATCAATTGAATCGAGGTATTCAATGGGATATAGCCCATTTTTTTCCTTACAATCAGCGATTTCTTTTCTGGTTTCGCTGACATGAATGTGAATGCGTCCGTTTCTTCGTTGCGCCAAGTCACTTGCTCGTAGGAGTGTTTCTTGAGAACAAAGATATACAGAATGCGTGGCTATTGCATACTGAACCAAATCGTTCTCGTTGTTTTGGGAGAGGAGGTGATCAAGCTCTGAGAGTGCCGATTCGGCATCGTCATGCGATGGTAGGGCTGCGTCGCTGACTGGCCCACCAATAAGACCTCGTAATCCTGCGTCGGTTAGAACACCTCCCGTAACGGCTGGAAAGAAGTACATGTCAGCAGCAAATGTTGATCCGGTTCGAATCATTTCGGCTGCTGCTGCACTCGTGCCAATCCGAACGAATTCCGGCGTGATTCGCGCCTCGGTAGGAAAGATGGCCTCATTCAACCATCGGTGCAGTGGGTATCCGTCGCTAAAGTCACGAGCATTCAACTGCATCGCCAAGTGCGTATGCCAATTTTGTAACGAACGTGTTAACACGCGATTCGAACCATCAATTTCTTCGATAACATCCTCATCACCATTAGATTTGGACCAAGAACCGTCTTTGTGGATGAGAACATCGCCAACAACTTTGTTCAAATGGTCGTCATAAAGCACGGTGTTGGAATAACGTACGACAGCATCATCGCCCATGGAGTATCCTAGTTCTGCTTCTTCATGAGCCTAGTGTTTGAATCGGTGGAATTATGACCGTACGTTCATGCGCTTGAATTGCGCCACTGTGGCTTAGCTGGTAGAGCGTCTGATTCGTAATCAGAAGGTCGGGAGTTCGAGTCTCCCCTGTGGCTCCTCATTCGTCGTGGAGAACCGGTGTAATTTCCAATTGGTAACGTTTTGCGCTCGTCTCAAGCGCTTGTATTCCAGGAAGAACTCGGCCCGCTATGTAATCCAAACAAGCCCCTCCTCCAGTCGATACATGCCCCATTCTGTCACTTATACCGCGTTGACTGACCAATGTGGCTGTGTGACCTCCGCCCATCAGTGCATATCCTTTGGTTTCTGCACATGCGTTGAGCATCTCAATGGTTCCCAGAGCGAAATCTGGCAGTTCGAACACACCTGCTGGGCCGTTAAGAATCACCGTATTCGCCTCTTTGATTCGCGTTGACAGTGCTCGGATCGACTGCAATCCCAAATCGAACAATGGAGCATGAATGGGTAATTCTTTGACATTTAAATCGATTCGATTTCCCTCCACATTTGCTGCGACATCAACAGGGAGCATAATGTTCTCAGAATACGTAGCAAGGAGCGACTTTGCAGCCTCAACAGTTGGCCCCCAAGCATCTTTCAATTCATTCTTGAGAAATTCCACGTTGGAATCTCCTATATCGTATCCAGAAAGATGTATGGCAAGATTGGCAACGCCCCCTGTTAACCACACTTCATCAGCGATGTTCTTGCTGAGCATGTTCATTGCAACTTCGATGCTATCGTCAACTTTAATCCCCCCAAGAACAGCGATACACGGACGTGAAGGAGATTCAAGAGCAACATCGAGTTGTCGAATTTCATGTGCCATAAGTTCGCCCGCAACACACGGAAGATGGTGGGAAAAACCAACGATACTCGGTGTTTTTCGATGTGCACAAGCAAAAGCATCGTTGACAAAAACGTCAGCTACGCTTGCTAAATCCTGTATCAATGTCGTTTCAGAAAGTGCCAACGAATCTCCCTTTGAACCGACCTCTTCGGGGTCCATTCGAATGTTGTTGAGCATGAGGATGTCGCCAATCTTCATCTCTTCAATTGCTTTCATTGCTTTTTCACCGTGAATGTCTTGCACCCATTTGATTGGACGGCCAAGTAAACGGCCAAGCTCACGTGCGTGCCCTAAGGTACTGGTAAAGTCGTTTTTCCCAGGTCGGGACTGATGTGCAATCAAGACCGTCTTTGCTTTCGAAAGTCGGTTGATGGTAGGAAGGATTGAACGAATGCGCGTGTCATCGAGAAACGCTCTCGTCGATGGGTCCAATGGACTGTTGATGTCGATGCGAACCAAGACGGTCTTGCCATCGACGTTGATGTTGTCCAGTGTTAGGACGTTCGCCATTGTTCTTTCCAGATGAAGGAAGTTTTTGATTGCTGTTGTTGCCATTCGTCCGATTCGTTCGAACCTTACATGAAAGCGGAGCGTTTGGTTATTTCAGAAGGGTGCCAAAACAATCGCGGGAGGCACGTTTGAAGCGCGAAAAGTGATAAGGCAAGCAACATTGTTGGATTCTATGGCAAATCCACCCGGCGACAAATCATCGCTAGGAGGTGCCCGAAAGCGCGCCAATACAGCAACGTCTGCGTTTGGTGTTTCCAAGCGAGAAAGCCACGATGCATCCATGTACTACAACAGTCGGATGAATGCAGATCTCGCATCCAGTCGAGATGTTGGGTCGGTACAAAAACTGCCCACTGAATTTGAAAACATCATTCTCACCCAAGACGCTCGAAAACTTTCCCTTCCTGATAATTGCATACAGTTGGTTGTCACATCACCTCCATACAACGCTTCAAAATCGTACGATGAGGATTTGTCGTTGCAAGAATATTTGTCGATGATTGCGCAGGTTTTCTCTGAATGCTATCGGGTACTTTCACCTGGAGGACGTATGGTTGTTAACGTTGCAAACCTTGGGCGCAAACCCTACATTCCACTCTCAACCCACATCAACAACATCATGCTCAGTCTTGGTTTCCTAATGCGTGGGGAAATCATCTGGGACAAATCGGCAAGTGCTGGCTCATCCTGCGCTTGGGGCTCGTTCCAAAGCGCTTCAAACCCTTGTTTGCGAGACATTCACGAATACTTGCTCGTGTTTTCGAAAGGCGATTACAAGATGCCTCGTTCAAAAACCGAGCGCGATGGTGGTCGAATTGATACGATTGACAAACAAGAATTCATCGATCACACCAAGTCGATTTGGAGGTTTGCAACTGAACGCGCAAGCCGAGTGAACCACCCTGCACCATTTCCGGTCGAACTGCCAAGAAGATGTATTGAATTGTACACATTTGCAGGTGATGTTGTCCTCGATCCGTTCAATGGTTCAGGAACAACATGTGTTGCAGCCAAACAAACAGGAAGAAGGTACATCGGCGTTGATTTGTCATCCGAGTACTGTCAGATAGCAGAGGAACGACTCAAGCAAACTCCTGTATTTGAGGTGCCTGAATCAAAACCCGTGGCCTAATGTCTGACACAGGCGCAGTGATTTTCAATAACGACGCAGGAGGTTAAGCATGGGCGATTGGGATACGACTGTTCTCTCTGGACCTGAGGGCGAGGATTGGCGTGTTCCAGTTTCTGAGCTCGAATCTCGTCTGAATCGATTTGCACAAGCGCTGCGTACGGCAGAAATACCAGGTGCTCTGATTCAACACCCCATCGATTTGTACTATTTTGCTGGAGGGCGACAAGACGGTTCGTTGTTCGTTCCCGCAGAGGGTTTGGAAGGAGACGGTCCTGTGTTTTTCGTTCGACGTTCACTTGAACGGGCGCAATACGAGGCAGGAGGTGACGATGCGCCGTTTGAGGTCGAACCTTTTCCTCGTCTTCGTCACTTCGCAGATGTGTTGCGTGCACGAGGCGTCTCTGCTGCACCAGGATTGCAACTTCAATCCTTACCTTTCTCTTTTGCAAAGCGATTCGCATCAGCTCTTTCATCGCTTGGGGAATGCAAGGATGTTACTGGCATTGTTCACGGATTAAGGGAAATCAAATCTTCGTGGGAAAAAGAACAGATGGCTTACGCTGCTGAAGTGCAATACCGAATGTTTGACGCCGTATCTCGGCTTGGCGGGGATGGAGTATCCGAACTTGAACTCGTTGCTGCTGCGGAGGCCATTAGTCGAAGCGAAGGTTTTGGAGGGCAGGTTCAGATGCGTCGATTTCCTTTGCAGTGCAATCGTGCTGTAATTGTATCCGGTCGTGCAGGTGGTGTGCCCTCGTTCTTTGACTCCGCAGTGGGAGGAGTGGGACCACATCCACTGGCAGGGATGGGTTCTGGATTTAAGAAAATCAAGCCAAACGAACCCGTTCTTGTAGACCTCGTTCATGTTCACCGAGGTTATGTCGTCGATATGACGCGAATGTTTTCACTCGGTTCATTATCAAAGCAATGGCATCAACGGCTTGAAGACATGCTCACGGTCAAGGAACGGGTTGTTGATGTGCTTGATCGTGGCGGTTTGTGCAGTGAAGCATGGGAAAAGGGGCAGAGTCTTGCCCATGAAATGGGTTATGAAGAACATCTTATGGGCAAGCAACCAAACCAATCGAAATTTCTCGGTCACTCTGTGGGATTGCAACTTGATGAATCTCCTGTTGTTGCGGCTGGATTTGACCATCCTCTACCTCTCGGTGGAGTAATGGCAATTGAACCTAAATTGGTCTATGAAGAAGGAAGCATTGGGTCGGAAGACACGTGGATTCGTGAAGAGGATGGTTTGCGCCCTGTGACATCTGACGGCGCCTGGCCGTGGCTTACAGAATGGTAGGAACAAAACACCTCGGTGCGTTCAAAGAGGTGGAATGTGAGCGTGTCCTATGCCCGCAAAGCCTTACGCATCAAGTCACATTGGATCTGTAGCGTCCACGTACACGTCAATGCGAATATCTGGTGCAGTAAAGCAGGATCTTGTGACGTTGGTATGTGAGGAATTGGACCGACTTGTCCCTGTGATGGAGGCAGCAACCTTGGAGAACGATGCGGAACGAAAAACGCTTGATGATGCGCAGCGAACGCGATTGAATTACAATCGAACTCGAGAATTGATGATCGACCGAATCGAACACGTTGAATCGGTAGGTTCAGCTGCCGTTCAAGGAGGAATTGAGCATCTTGAAAAATTCCTTGCTCGGTTGATACGTCATTGTGAAGAGGCTGCGAGTCGGGATCGCGTTTCAACAATTAAGCCACGACACCTTCAAATTGCCCTAGCATCGATTGGAAAAGGGTCTTCAACATCGGACGAAGAGCAAGCAGAGCATGGTGAAGAAGCAGGCGTTGAGGTGCAAGGTGGAGGAATAATCACGGTGACTCATGTCAAATCAATGTCAAGAACGCATGCAAAAATGGCGATTACGGATGAAGCAGCAGAGGATTTGTTGCTCACCTATGGCGACATGGTCTCAGAACTTGAATCCGATATTCGTCAACATGCGAACCTAGGTCGTGACCCGATGTTTTTTATCGATTCTGTCAACAGGTTGAGCGCTCTGATGGCATTTGGGTGGATTCGTCGTATGCTCATCAAAGCAGCAGACAATGCTCGAGAACGTGGATATTCACGCATCGACATTGAACAAATCGTTCACATCGATCCGTTTGAATGAGCATGTTGATCTCGTCGATTCTTCTTTCTGCGTTGTTTGCGGGAATGGTTGCAATATTGGTGACCGTAGCCATCGAACGATATGGAGGCCGCACAGGCGGTGTCCTCGCAACGATACCAACCACAATTGTGCCTGCAGCATATGGAATGTACAGTCTCTCCAATCAATCGGAGTTTGCTCAATCGATGTCGATTGTACCTCTCGGGATGATGGTGAATGCCGTCTTTCTCCTGATTTGGATGTACGCTCCGCAGCGGTATGGCTTGTCGTTGTTTGGGACGACGATGTTATCACTTATTGCGTGGGCAGTGATGGGTGGTTTGAGCCTCTTTGTTTCGAGTGAGGTTCAGTCCTTTGGACTCCATCCAATCGGTTATGGATTAAGTGTGTTGGTGTTGTTGATCGTTCTTGGCGTTTGGACGACGTGGACCTCTCGTCCGGCACCCAAAGGTAGCCAACCGGTACGTCCGTTTGTTCTTGCACTACGAGGTTTTGCTGCTGCACTTGCCATAGGAATTGCAGTGTGGTTTGCTGGCTTGTCCTATCCATTCATTTCAGGATTGATCAGCACCTTCCCTGCAATCTTTTTGACATCGATGATTGCATTGTGGCTCGCGCAAGGACGAGACGTTCCTCAAGGCGCTGCTGGTCCTATGATGTTAGGCGGGGCAAGTGTCGGCGTATTCGCAATTTTAGCCATCGTCCTGTTTCCACTGCTCGGACCCGCAATCGGCTCTGTTGTAACTTGGCTTGCTTGCATAATTGGCTGGACTCTTCCTGCGTATTACTATCTCCAGTGGCGTCAAGCATCAACGAACGATTTGACAATCGGATAAGCTTGTAGTTGTACGAAGGTTCTCAATCCTGAGTCGCACGCTTAACTGCAGCTTCAGCATCGGGAAGGCGTAAATTCTCAAGGCGTCCTTCAGCTTCTTTCAATTCAGCCTGACACCGTTCAAGTAATTTTGAACCCTCTTCAAATCGGTTAAGGGTGGTTTCCAAATCCATCCCTCCTCGTTCCAATTCGGCAACAATTGCTTCCAAACGTCGTAATGCATCGGTGTAGGTTTCTTCAGTCATGTTTCATTCCTCGTTTTGTTTTATGTTCTCGATGTTTGCATGTGCTTCACCATCTGCAAACTGGAGCGATACGCTTTGTCCCTCGTTCAATTCAGAGACACTGGAAATGACCTTGCCGTCGTCATCAACTCCCATCAAATAACCGCGTTCAAGGACGCGCTTTGGATGAGACAGTTGCAATGCACTTGCAAGCACAGCCAATTGTTGTTTGTGACTTTGAAGCACAGCGCTTGTTCTCTGATGGAGGTCATTGCCAAGACGTTCAAGGTGACGAACCGCTAGTGAAACTCCTTTTTGTGGGGCGAGCTGTAAGCGGAGTCTGAGTTGCTCCAATTGTTGACGTGAATCACTCAGTTGCCGTAGCGAACCTTGCATCATCCGGTCTTCACAATCCAAAAGATAGGCAAGAAGATCATCGACCAAGGGCACACAACATTCCACTGCATGACTTGGCGTCGATGCCCGAACATCGGCAACCAGATCGCTAACGAGTACATCGGATTCGTGACCGACGGCGGAAACAACAGGCATTGGCATTGCAGCAATAGCACGTGCTACGGGTTCAAGATTGAATGCCCACAAATCCTCGGGTGACCCACCTCCACGTCCTACGATAACGGCATCACATGGTGGGACTGAGAGCGACGTTGCAACGCTTTCGCGATTGAGCATACGAGCAACGGCAAGTCCCCGAACGATTTCCTCAACCGCTCGGTCGCCTTGAACGGTAACGCCGATTACCGTTGTCCGAATACCAGGCCACCGCGATTGAGACAATTGGAGCATGTCTGCTAATGCAGCAGAACCCTTTCCAGTTACGATAACGAGATGTTTTGGAAATGTGGGGAGGGATTTCCTTGGTCGATCGAGCACACCTTCTTGTCGCAATTGGAGCAAAAGCTTCTGTTTTTGTTGTTCCAACGAACCGATTTTCTGAATGGGTTCTATTCGTTCAACAACAATTTGCACTTGACCACGAGCCGGATACAGATCGACACTCCCGATGACAAGAACTTCTTGGCCGTCTTTAATTCCAGATGGAATTCGACACCTCCCTTTCCAAATGACTGCACTGATTTGACCTCCATCATCGCGTAAAGTAAAGTACGTGTGTCCAGAAGGATAGGGTTTCCATTGACTGATTTCTCCCTTCAACAGACAATGTTGGTTGCGATTGTCTGACCGTATACGGGCGCGCAATGATTGGACAAATTTGCCAACGGGGGTTGGTTCATTTTCGCCCATGCAAATGCTTGTTGTCGAAGGTTCTTGAACCCAACTCAAGAGTTTTTCATCCGTCGATGCAAGGCTTGTCGGTCTTCAACTTCCTTGAGTTTGCTCTTCAGTTTGTTAACCAAAAATCGTCCAGCAATGAACAAGGCTAAAACGTTGATGACGAGGAGTACCCATTCAACTGCTCCCCATTCCTCAAACATTCCACTACCTCAAAGGGGAGGGCGCACGTCGATGTCAACGTCCCCCATTGGACATCCAATGCAACCGAGTCGTGCTTGCTCCTCAACCATGTCTTCATCAAGACCTGGAGGAAGTGTTTCCGGAAGCGGTACGTCGCCTTTGATCAGCGTGATCATGCATGTTCCACATGTGCCTGAGGTGCAGTTGGTTGGGATGTCAACACCTGCCAATTTTGCAAGTTTTGCAAGCGGTATATCCGGCTTAACGGTGACTTGTCCAAGCAACTGAATCCCTCGGAAGAATCGAATGACGTCTTCCTGAGTGATGGTAACACCTCAACGACTTGGTTTGTTTCGAGTCCAGCGGCCTGTTTGCTTGTTAAAGAACAGGCCAGCCTTCTTCATCCACTTGTTGAATTTGGTTGCACCAGCACCGGTACGGAGAATGAAATCTTCTCGGTCTTCCTGTGCCTGAATGTAACCCTTGACTGCAAGGGTTTGGTCAATCCAGTCGTTGATGTCCATCAATCCGCCGGTGAGGCCAGCAGACTCAATCTCTGCACTGATAAGGTCGGCTGTTGCACCCGTTGCTTCCAGATCCTTGCGGAGTTGCTCATTTACGTCAGCATAGCCCATGTTTGCTGGTTTAGGTGGAACAGGATTACGTGGCGGTTTGTCAACATCGATGGTGATTCTTGTCCCGTTTTCGAGACGTAGATTGACCATATCGCTGAGCGATGGTGTGAAGCTTTGTTCGCATTCCCAACAGATGAGAGCATAGTCGTTACCTCGATCCATGTCACGGGACTGTCGAGGATCCATTTCCTCCCCGCACTCAGGACAGGCATGGAAGATGAGGGATGGAACGTGCTTGCGACGGAAGTCAACAATGTCCTGGGGAGTCCCTTCAAGTTCAAGCAATTCGTGGTCTCGTGCAGCTTCTAGGCCACGAGTCTCAAGTTGATCTCGAATCTTTACTTTCTGATCGTCTTTTCCTTCATCGTCGAGGCTGTTTTCCAGTTTGACAATCAATTCAACGGTTTTGCCAAGGCGGTTCATGATGAGTTTCTTGTCCTTGAACGCGGTAACCTTCGCGAGTTTGATTCGCTCCTTTTGCTCTGCAAGTTCGCTGAGCACGTCTTTCTGTTTTCGCTTGAAGCGCATTTCCTCAATGCGACTTTCCTGCTTACGATCTGGAGCAAGTACTTTTGCGAGAAAACGCTCTTTGCCGTGACTTTGAGGTCCTGCGGCAATAATGCTGATGACCCCTTCTGCGATGTCTTGTTTGAGACCGTAATTCTCAACCAGTTTATCGGCATCAATCTTCTTGAGGTCGCCGATTTTGAGGCCCGCATCAGCAAGAAGCTGTGCGGTTGAGTCATCGATTCCTCGACGAAGTAGTGCGAGGTAGGTGTCTTTCTTTGCCATATCATCCTCTCCGACAATCCCAGCCGAGGGGACCTTCCTAAGAAAACCCTCCCATGCCCTTGGTTAGTAATGAACATCACATCGAGCCTTTTTCAACCTTCTCCGCAAGCGCAATCCAATCTTCCATTTGCAATTCCTCTGGACGAGCGTCCATCACCTCAAGATTTTGCAGTGCTTGAAATGCATTCTTCCATCGCTGCTTGTGCCATCCTTTAATTCGAGAAATACGGCGAGGGGGGTTCTTGAGTATTGTTCGAAGTTTCTTTCTCCGTTGATTGAACACATGATGGATTATCTGACGCAAGAGTCGTTTATCGACGGAAAACGTCCTTTCATGCGGCTGCAACTCAACGACCATCGATTGAACATCGGGTTGTGGAATAAAGTGGTGGGGTGGGACCGTGTGATGCTCGTGAACATTCCAATCCAATGCAACGGTTAGACCAAGTGAACCCACGTCTGATGGATGACGCATCGTAAGGCGTTGGGCGAATTCAAGTTGAACCATAATGACGACTTGAACCATTGGCGTATTTTGTTGCTTGAGATGTTGGGTTAATCTCTCAATTAACGGAGAGGAAATTTGGTATGGAATGTTTGCTACAACTTTGTTAACGTCTTCTGGCCAGTCAATGCTCAATGCATCACCTTGATGAAGCGTCAGTTGGTTTGCCTGCAGTTCTTTACGGAACGTTTCGTTGAGATGAAATACTGGTGCATCATCAATTTCGATTGCAGTGACTTTTGCACCCGTCTCCAGCAATCGATGCGTGAGCGTACCGGGTCCAGGACCAATCTCCAAGACGTGATCGTGGGCATCGACCTTTGCAATGCTGACCATAAGATCAATCATGTCATCGCTATGAAGGAAGTGTTGACCTAGGTCGGTATTTGGAGGTTGATAGGACCGGAGACGATCGATCAAATCTCGTGCAGATTTCATGCATTCACCGGGAACAGGTGGTCGATGAGTCGAGGCTGAAGCGTACGGTCTTCAACTTCTGCAAAGAACCGTCGAGCAAGAAGTTCGGCTGATTCAATTCCACATTTTTCATCGAGTTCTTGCATGGAAGAGAATCCTGACGAACCTCTCAATGCTGCCATTTGCAACGCTTTTTTGTTGCCGATACCCGAGAGCAATTCAAAAGCATGTTGCTTCAAGGAGAGATTCCCTGCTTTGTTGAAAAAGGCCTCAACAAAGTGTAGCCCGTGCTCTTCGACGAACAACTGAAGAATCAGCGGGAAATCAAGTTTCGCAGAATTGGACATCTTATCCATCCGAGCACCACCGAGGATGGATCCTTTTGGAGAGCCCTTTCCATCTCCTCCGACGTATACTCTCGTACTTGGCAAAAGTGCTTCATTTGATTCGATGGCAATGCGGCAAGGAATGACACTGTCTTCAGTGAATCCAGTCACAACGCCTTCTGCAATGTCGTGTTCCACAACGCGAATCCACGTTGCATCGTAAAGTGGCTGCCCCTCGCGTCGACGCTGTTGGGATCGTTGTTGACGTTGACCTGCTCGACCGCCTTGACGTCGCTGAGCTCGATTGGGTGCGTTGTTGGGTTTTTTCTGTGGCTGAGCAATCTCTCTGCGACCGGTGGCAGGAGCCGGCATCGAGGTGTCGACACTCGGTTTTGATTTGTTGAATTTTCGAGGCGTGTAATCACGGCCTGGGCGGCTCACGGCAATCACTTCCAGTTACTGTGTTTATTCAATGCCAACATGTTGTCGGACAAGTTCGATAATGGCGTTTATGTCTCCATCGTCAATGGAAGCCCGTCGGCTTGCCATGACTGCCTTGATTTCGATTTCGCTGATTGGCATGAGTTCAGCGAGCTTTGCAGCGAGTTCTGGATACTTTTCGAATGCAGGAAGCTGTGCGATGGCATCCTTCAGGTCTGCAAAAACAGCAGCATCGGTTGGGTATCCATTGCGATTGTTACTTGCAGCCCACTCAGCGTGAAAGAGCGCAGCGCGTTGTTCGTATGTCAAATCTTTGCGTCGCTCTTGTGCACCGAGTAGCAGGTCGCGAACGGTTGCAAAGTCAACGATTTTTTCTTGTTCTGTCATGTTGATCACTCACTCAAGAGGTCGTAGGTGTTCTGGACGTGCAATCACGGTTTTTTGCATGTTTCCGTCCTTTACGGAGACAACCCACGCTACACCTTGGCGCTTCTGGATGAATCCTGTTCGGCCATTAAAACGTCGGTGGGGCATGCCCATCTGCTGACTTCCGTCCAAGACGATGGCAACCCTGTCGCCTTCCTCATAGTTGTGCATAATGCGGTTAATGTACGTTCGAGAACGGTCTTTTCGACGTCGACGAAGAATGCTTCGTGTTCCAACTCGTTGTCCCTTGGATCGCTTCATTTGACTGACCTCCACGGTTCGAAAATTGCATTACGCTGATTCGAGGCATTTCTGCGACCTACCCACTGCATATAAGCACCGCGATGAATCAAGTCCATTCAATCGGCGTGGATATCTCCAACATCAAGCCACTCAACGGTACATTTTGCTTTAATCAGTGAGGCGATCGAGGGTTGTGTTCTACCGTCGTCTCCGTGAACGGTTTCCTTGACGTAGGTTCCCGATTCGCAGCGAAGTGTAAATTCAACTGCGATTGGACCAGATTCATTGGATTCAACCCTCGCATCGTTCGTCTCAACCACTTTTCTTCTTCGGACCAAATCTGCACGTCGGTGAGCAACACGTTCCGGCGTCCGCTGAGCGAGATTGGTGCCCTGCAATTTTTCAATCATCGCAAGAATCGTTGCCTCATCCGGAAGCGGTAAGGTTTCAACAGGTAGTGGGTTTGTTGCAAGGAGGTTTTCGATGAGGACTGCTTTGACACCTTTCCCCTCACATTCACGTTCAACGCACAACTCAACCAACTCGAATTTTTTCATTTTCTTAAGTTCGGTTTCTTCAAGCACTGAGCGCTCGACGCGTTCCAAAGGTTTGCTTGGATTGTCTTTACGATCGCCTCTTCGACGATGTTTTCGACGCCCACGCCCGCGCTTTTGCACGTCTTCATTGGTCATGTCGAGCGGTGCCGTCAAGATGTCGAACTCCGGTTGAGTGAGAGGTTCGATTCGGAAACGAATGGTGTAGGACTTTTCAGCAGGTGTGTCTTTGAGACGAACGACTTCACTTCGATTCGATTTTCGAAGGTCGGTGACCTCCACGGAGCCATCGGCTTGTTGGTTGACAACCGCCATCGCCATCTCATAATCGATGTCCCAACGCTTTGGTTCCTTAATCTCCAGGACAAATGGGCGTCCGCGACCTAGGCAGCGAACATCGATATCCTCACGACCCATTCCATGAAATGCATGTTCGGCTCCTTCAAACAACTCAAGTAATGGATTACCGATCAAATCTTGAACGCTTGAGGGATATTGCTGTCCAGTGTTGTTGCATCTGACACACCCTCGACCTTTGCATGCCCGACATGGCCACCGCGTCTGTGGAATTCCCCGTTCATGCTTCTTGTAACGTCCATAGATGTAAGCACTGCGAACATCGAGCTTCACCGTAAGGGTAAGAACGTCGATGAGAGCGAGGATGTCAGGTTTGTCGTTGACGATGGAAACGTCATCCAATCGTTCATTGAGGATTGTCGAAATTGACTTTACAAGCGACGGTTTCAAAGCATCTGAGCCGACGGCAGCATACTGTTTTCGAATCCCTTCTTCCTGTTCAACCTGATCTTTTGGGAAACGGGTACCAATCTGCAACTTCCGAATTTCATATCCGCGAATGGAGTCCTCGATCAGATCCGCCAGTAAATCCACTTCTTCGAATAAATTCTCACAGAATGGACACAATGGAATTTCGTTACGGATGTTCATCAGTCGTTGGTTTCCCTCAACAATTGAATCACGTATGCTCTGACCCGAGACTTCGTTGCTTTGTTGAAACGAACGTTTCCCGCCAAGACGCCCCAAACACGAATTGCAGATACCCATACGAACGAGGTGCTTCAGACCTGCAGGGGATGGGGCACGGGGGATTTCTTCGGTATGCGAATCAAGTTGTTCTGGTTCATGGAAAGCCTCAGGTTCCTCTTCGTAATCTTGGACGTCATCCCATAGCGAGTAATCGGTTGAACCGAATCCTGAGTTGGCGTATTTCATCCAATCCTCATCGTCCTCAGGCGTCGTTTCATCAACCATTGCATCACCTACCGCCGACGGGACCACCCACTCGACCGCGTACAACCGTCATCAATACCCTTCAAGAAGACACCGATGCTATTCTTCTTCCGAATTTGACTTTGTAAATTGGTGAAGCAGACCAAGTGCTGCGGTTGTCAGTACAAGACTGGCAATCAGTGACAAGAAGATCATCGCAGCAGAAAAGATGCCAAAATTGCTGAACAGACCCATCGGAGAAAGGGCAATGACGGAGAATCCAGCGATGTCGGAAGCTGCGCTCCCAATAAGAGCGAGACTGCACGCACCACCGACGGCGTGCAGTGCTTGCTTATGCGATTCACCTTTCTCACGACTTTCACGATACCGTTCGGTCACATGTATGCAATAATCGATGCCAACGCCCAAAGAGATTGTTGCAATGGTGACGGTAACGATGTTGAGGCTTGCACCAGAAACTTCCATGAGTCCGTACAGCCAAACAACAACAAGAAGGATTGGACCAAGTGTGACCAGGGCTTGTTTTATTGACCTGAAACCAATCGCAAGTGAAACAAATACGAACAGCGAGCCGAGAACAAGTGAGGATTGCATCTCATCTTGCATTTCTGTCGATGCAACAAAACGAGTAACGGGCCGCCCTGTGGTCATAACCCAAGTCAAGGGTTTCTCTTCGGTAGGGGCAGTTCCAGCAGTTTCATGTGTTCCGGTCGAGAGGTTGGTAAACACTTCGAGGTCTCGCCAGAGTTTATCCATAGCTGGGGCAAGACTTGGGAAATCTTCCGGACTTGTGATACCAAAACGAATCAACATGTGCTCATATTCAGCGGCTTGACCGTTGATGTCGAGCCATGGCTGTGTTTGGTTAAGTTCGACCTTCGGCATGATGTACAGACTGACGAGACTGGCTGGAATGTCTGGAATAGGGCCGATTCCAGGTACACCTTCCAGCGTTAGGAAACCGTACATGAACGCAAGACAATCCCGGTCGTCGGTATCGATGAATCCAATCATTGTGGTGTTGCACCCAACGCCGTTTCCCTCAACATCAGGGTTCCATCCGCGAGCTCTGAACGGTTCGTCGTTAAGCACCAGTGAGCCTTGGGCGGCAAACACCAGTTCGTCAAGGGCCAGCAAATCGATGTTCCCATCAGGCGTTTTTGTTATCTTTTCTGGAACACCCGGTTCTGGCGTGTTCATCCGTTGTCGCAATTCGTCGATGCCAGCATACACTCTGGGATCAAGAACATCTCCTTCGATTAGAAGCATCGCTGGCTCGCCTTCATCAGAGAATCTTTCGTTAACAATGTTGACGCCGAGAGCGAAGTCTGAGGATTCATCAAGGAAATCTTCGACTGCAAAATCGCCCTCAAGATTGGACATTGCGATGCTTGCAGGAACGGTAATCAGTAGCGCTAAGACGGCGATAACAATCGAATTTCGGAACCGACCGCTCTGGATGGTTAGACCACGAAGCCAACGTTCAGGGACGAGGTGTGTGATCTGCCGCTCTTCGATTTTCTTCCCGCGTTGATTTTCAAGCCATTCATCCAAACTCATCCGAAGCAAGGGAACCCACAAACCGGTAAGCAGGAACGCGGCGAGAATTCCCATCGCCGCCTCAACGCCGAAGCTGCGAAGGGCCGCGATGTCTGAGAACAAATTAGCAGAAAACGCAGCCATGGTTGTAATTGAGGTGAGCATTATCGCTCGGCCGACCCTTGTTAGAGTGATTGTTCCGGATTCTGAAGCAGTCTTTCCAAGCTTTCGCTCTTCCTTGTAACGATGAAGAGCATGGAGAGAGTCATCAATTCCCAGTGCAAGTACCAGAATGGGCAGGAGGTTCGAGAATTGCGAGCGAGCAATGATGTCGACGCCGAAAAATCCCGTTAGATTTGAGATGTGACCAATGAATCCTTGCATCCACAGCAATGCACCGCCAAGTGCTACAACGACGATAGCGACGTCACTTACACGCCGTAAACTGACGTACAGCAAGCCGAGAATGATGAAGCCCATGAGGACGATTAAGCCAGTCGAGGATTGCAGTTCACGATTCACTTCAACGTTTACCCCTTGACCAACCAACAGTGTCAGTGAGGTGCGGTCGTGTGATCGAAGAAGCCCCTCGAGGTCCATGTAAGTCCACTCGACAGAACACCCCGATCCCGTATCGTCCTTGAGCTCTTGACAGTATTCTTCAGAATATTGAGGAGGGTGTAGGACAAGCTCGCTGTTTGCGAGTCGGTAACCACCGATAATGAAACCGTCATCTGAATTTCGGATCGATTTTTCCTGTTTTGCGTCTTTCCATGCGATTTCCCATCCGCCTTGTTCAAGCGATGCCCGATCAAGTTGCACCAGCAACCATGAAGCAGAACCACTCCAACGACCGTACCCCATCGTTTCATTTTCCCAGTTCCCTTCAGAATCCAGTGAACCTCCAATTGGTCCTTGTTGAATCGAGGTCGGGTCATAGACAAAGCCGCGATCGAGGGAAACCCAGCGTAGGAAGTCGTTGTTGCTACCTTCAGCCATTCTAGCTGCAGCCATATCGATGTGCGCTTGCGTGACGTTGACGTCATCAAAACTCAAACAATCGAGAGGGAAGCAGTCTGTCCAATTGGTTGGTGCCGGTTCTGGAACACCAAGCGGCGAAAGACCGGGTTGTGTGAGGATGGAGGTGTTGTTCATGAATCCTCGAAATATATCAGCCAACGACATGACGCCAGCGGTCTGATGGCCGGTAACCTCGTTGACAAGGGGCTTCAGGGATTGACCGAGCGGGTGGTCCTGAATGAGTTTCGCTTTTCCATCAATTTCCTTGAGGATGGTTAGGTTAAGGATTCCTCCATTGGGCTCGGAAATGCCAACCCAAGGTTCACCGGCCGCAACGATTTGGTTCGCTGGAGGTACATTGGTGTAATCGGGCGTGCCACCGTCAATCGACGGTGCAGGCTCCCACGAATCCAAGGCCTCGATTTCAGATGGGTCTCGCACAGAGACGACAAAGCCGAGTATGATTTCACTTGTTGGAAATTCACTGTCAATAGTGGTTTGAGCGGTTAGTTCAGGAGATTCCATCTCATAGGATTCCATATCGATGGGTTGGAGAGCGGTAAGCGCACCAGGAATCATGAATAAAGTGAGTACAAAAACGGCGATGTGAACACGTTTTCGATGGGCAACCATGTGTTCTGAAAACCTCGCAAATCGAGTGCCCATGCACGAAGGATTGACTTATCCTTCATGAAGGAATGTATTCCAATCAGAAAGAAAAATTTGTTCATTCCTTCCAATTACCATGGAAGTCTTCAGCGTTATCGACCCGAATGAACAAGTCAAGAGAAGACCATGCTAAACTGTTGAAACCGGATGCCATACCATCGGGGCCACCGGCTTTTGCCGTCATAAATTCAAACGTGTCCGATGGAGAGTGCCATTCTTGCCAAAAAGAAATGTCTCCACCCGGGCTGAAGAAGTTAAAGGTCGGATAACCTGCAGAAAAGAAGGAACAATGATCTGAGGAACACGATTCTGCCTTTTGCCACATAATTGGATTTCCTTCCGTCGGTTGGTAGGCTAGATTTTCATCGATTGTTTGCGTCACCCAGTCGTACATTCGATCCATGTTCTCAACACTTGCACCTGCGATGCTAATACTCCAATCGTACTTGGTTGGTTCAAAAATGTCCCCTGTAAGTGGGTCGATAAGAGGTTCAGTTATGGGAATGATTGGGTAATTGAGCGATACCATATCGAAGTTCATGTAGGTGCGTACAGAAACATTCTCTGGAAGATTTGCAACATAGGCGAGGGAGCCCAAGAGGCCTTCCTCTTCGCATGCCCACAATGCTGCCACGACTGTGTGGTCGAACTCCATGCGTGCGAGTGCTTGTCCCACCTCGAGCGACACAGTAGAACCGGAGGTGTCGTCGTTCGCTCCTTCGTTTGTTCCCCCGCCAGGTGGCGTAAACATGTAGGCAATGTCGAAGTGACCACCAATGACAATGTATTCATCAGGATTGACCCTTCCCCAATTGTAACCGACAATGTTCAACTGGTCTGGGTCATCGGGATATTGGGTGATTTCGACATGATCAAAGCCCATGTCCCACATCATTTCTTCCGCTTTTAGTGCGGCGGCTTCGTACGCAGCCCCTCCCTCGTGAATCGATGCGCTCGCACACCAACGATTGTTGTAATCAGTTGTGAGCATGTCTATGGTTTCATAGGCACGGCGGCCATCGACGAGCATGTATTCCTCGCTGTCTAAAAGCGTGAGCGTTGCATTCCACACGTCCTCGCCAGAAGTAATCGAAAGTGCAATATCACTGCGTTCAGAATCAAGGACGAGGAACGTAAGACTCGTTTGCGATGCATCAAAGGTTGCTTCGACATCGTCTCGCAACACATCATATTCATCCATGAAGTAGAAACCAGGGCTCCGATTCATTGTCCAGTCAACATCTGAAGAGACCTCAATGCTGAAGTATTGTCCACGAAGAACAGATTCAGGAGCTTCAACACTGAATTCGGAGACTTGAACCGGCTCCACGTCCTCTCCAAAGCATCCACTGAACATCGCAAGTACGATGATTGCAGCAAGAAGGATTGGACGCATCACTTCATCGTCAATACGCTTCCATTTATCAATTCGCCTTATATCCACCCAGAGGCAAGCAGGCCACTTAGTGCCACCAAGCCCCAAAGAATCAATGGAGGTATATTCTGCTTCCAGGTCATCTTCATCGGTTCTTTTGCTATATCAAATTCCAATTCCATCGAGCAACAAACAACAAACCAGACCCATACCGGACCTCCAATTACCAACGCAAGTCTCGCTTGTTCTTCCCCATCAAGACAAAGACCAGCATAGAGCATGGTAACCGATGTAAGAAGTGTAAAACCAGCCATCATCTTGTTGTTGTCTTTGGACCAATCCGTAGGAATGATGATTCCTACAATGGCGTGGACAAAGGCGACAAGGATCAACCAAATCTTCGGATCGAGAATCGTGTCCAACATGGTCAAGCCTCAGTCGCAGATGCTTCATCTGCGTTCCAGTGCAGGATACCACTGAGCGCCGTCATCCCCCAAACAAAGAGAGGAGGAATCAACTCTGCAGACAACGACCAACTGTTGTTGCCAACGCCCTCCAATTCAAGAGCTCCACAAACTACGAACCAAACCCAGATCGGTCCACACAATACGGTAGCCCACCTGGCCTGCTCTTGCCCAGAAGTGCCGAAAGCGGCGTAAAGGATGTAAACAGAGATGGCTAGAAACACACCGGATACTTCCATTTGTGCGTCAACACCAAAATCCATTTGTGCAAGCACGCCAACCACAGTGTGAATTACGGCGAGAATGATCAGCCATATTTTGACGTTGCAGATTTTTTTCAGTTGTTCCATTTCAAACGCCCCCTTCCTCATCATCGTTCATGTGAAGGTATCCGGAGACGCCCATCAAGATTGTGAGACCAATTACAATCAACGGAACAACCATTGCAGCGGTTCCATCGTTGCTGTAATCGTGCTTGTTCGTAAGCCACATCATTCCTCCGCCAACAATCACAATTATCGCACCAGATGCGGTCATTGCCATTTGCGACAGAGCTTTGCCTTTCACAAGCAATCCTGTAGCGATTGCCAGAATTCCGTATGGGATCATGTGAAGACCCCACATTTGCTCATACGCTTCATCGTGGGGCTGAACGTTATCTTCGCCCCATCCCATTTCTGCAACATCTGCTGCAGTAAACACATTCGCAGTACCTAACAACATCACAACGATGCCCATACCAATAAGCCAACCTTTTGGATTCAATATCTCTTTTATTTCCATGACGTTCACGTCATGCTGCAATTTCTATTTCCAGCACTTAATCCTTTACTGGATTTGTGGCCTAAATTTGAGTGGTTTACTCTGCTTCTTCGGTAGGCAAACCTTCAGCAGCCCAACCCTTTGTCCCACCTTCAACGATGGTCACGTTGGTGTAACCGTAGTCGGCGAGAACGCTTGCTGCTACAGCCGCTTGGCCACCACCGCCACATGTGCAGACGATCGGTTGGTCTGTGGATTGGAAGGTTTCCTTGTCATGGAATGCGCTTTGAGGGTCGGCTTTGTAGAACAGTGTTCCTAGGGATACGTTCTTGGCTCCGGGTATGACGCCGCCGCCCAGTGCGTTTGCGTCTCGGACATCAACGACTGTAACCGCTTCGTTCGAGTCGAGTTTTTCTTTCAACTCGGCAGGGGTGATTGTTCCGTGTTCGGCTTTTGCTTCTGATACTCGGTCGCTGAATGACTTGGTCATACACCGACCATTCGAGGCTCCTACTTCAACTCATTCACAAGTGCATCTGCGAGTTGTTCGTACTGCTCAATTGAATTGTAAAGTTGGGCCGAGATTCGAAGATAACGACCCGCTGGTGATGGCCACGACCAAACCGGAACCTGAATGTTGTATTTCTCAGAAAGAAGGTAGTGCAGAGGGTCAGGCTCATGCATTTTTTCCTGAGAGGGAATCTCACCAGGAAGCCGAATGGTTGAGATGCAAGCAATCATTTCGTCCGGACATGGCTGTTCAATTCCAAGACGTTCACAGAGAATATCCCGGCCTTGGAGAGCAAGAACATGATTGTGCTGCATGATCGCCTCCCATCCTCCATCAACCAGTTTAGCCATTCCTTCAATCACGGCAGGAAGGGCGCACCATCCCGAGATATCTTGCGTTCCCGTCCAATCGAATTCGTGTCGAAATCTGGTCGTGTTCCCTAGTGGAAATGTATGTCCATGGCTGATTGTGAGCGGCTGAATCTTGTCCTGTTTGTCTTCTCGAACGTAGAGAAACGCAGTACCTTTTGGAGCACAGAGCCACTTATGACAATTACTTGTAACATAAGAGGCACCAAGAGTTTCCAAATCGAGAGGAATCATCCCGATACCATGTGCTGCATCAAGAAGAACCTCCACTCCTTTATTTTCAAAAAACGAAGTTAATTCCTCAAACGGCATTCGAAGTCCAGTTGGGCTTGTTACAGTATCAATCATCACCAATTTCGTTCGCTCAGTGTATGCAGATTTCATCACCTCAATAACCGTTTGAGGTCCATCGATAGGAAAAGGGATAGCGACAACGACGACGGTTGCCCCACTTCGCTGGGCAACGAAATCAATACTGTTCCGACATGCCTGATACGCGTGATTCGGAACGAGTATCTCATCACCTTGCTTGAATTGCAAAGATCGTAAAATTGTATTGACGCCTGAGGTTGCATTGGATACAAAGGCCAAGTCATTCGGTGAACAGGAAAGAAATGTCCCCAATGCCTCTCTTGATTTCAAAAGGAGGTTAGGCATCAATTCTTCAAAGAATCGAACGGGTTCCTTTTCCATCAAATCCTGCCACATTCGTTGTTCAGCAATGACAAAATCCGGGCATGCACCGAACGATCCATGATTAAGAAAGGTCCTGCCTTTCTCAAACGACCAAAATTGAGAGAGATCACTCGACATAACTTCTCTTTCAATCATCTCTTCGAACAAGAACAAAGCCCGCACTCAGCAAGGCCATGACTGTCAAGGCTGTACCAAATCCAGGAATAAAGCCAGGACTATCTCCATCAAGTTCAACAGTGACCAAAGCAGTGAGTGAATCCGTACCATCAGACCACGTAATCTGAACATCCATGGTTTCATCCACATCTTCACCAATTTCGATAAGGACCGCTCCACTCACTTCTCCTGCAACTGGGCCAACTGTGATCTCATTGACCGTGACTGTGACATCATCTCCATCAGGGTCGATGCAGTGTGCAGTGATGTAATATCTTCCAGCAGGAATCGTGACCGTTGTTGGTGTCAAAGAAGCAGCAGCTGTGGTTGCAGTTACTCCAGACAATGCAGGAATAGCCGCTTCCCCATCGAATGAGGTAGGGATACCATCAATCTCGAGATTGTAATAGACAGCGCACTCTGGCAAACGGTTGGCAGGTTTTGACGTCGCATCGAATGGATCGGTTCCTGCAGCAAGTTCGTCAACATCGAGATAGCCATCACCATCGGTATCGGTATCCAAGTAGTCACAGGTTCCATCGCTGTCAAGATCCGTTGGGAAACTCAAAGCATCGTTTGGATCGGTATTGCAATCGATTTCCAAATCGGTATCGAATCCATCGTTGTCTGAGTCAGAACATCCATCGGATGTTACAGCAAGTCCTGCTGTCGTATCCGGACAAAGGTCGTTCTTGTCATAGACGCCATCACCATCGCCGTCAGCAGTTGAGGCGGACATCCAGCAAACGCTGTCAACAACTTGCAATTCGTCATCACCAGCGGTAAACGTAACGGTGATGCATGCATCAGTCGTATCAGCCAGATCATGGAATTCGAGTTCGTAGGTGTACGTTCCATCGTTACCAGCAACCCAGATGTGATCGTTCTGCATCATGACTGTTGGTGGTGAGAGCGAATAGTCCTCAACAACCCAATCAAGCGTGTATTCTTGTCCAGCATCGAGATCAATCGCATCGATGGTAACAGTGCCCCATGCTTCTTGCAGGTTCATTGTAGCACCAACCACAATTGTCGCATCATCTTGGTTTGATGTGTCATCAATGACCTGGATGTTTTCACTGGTCCACGTTCCCATCGATTGAGAGGTGGATTCCCGAATCAAATCGCAGGTGAGGTAGTGGGTTCCCGCTGTGGTTGGACTCGGGATAATGATGTCGAAGTACTTGTTATTCTGCCAAGACGGGCCATAACTGGTTCCATCGACAGTAGTGATTGGTGTGGTGCTTCCATCGGCATAAATTGAACATGTTACGTGGTATGCGTCAACGTACTTGTCCATGGTTCTGTACTGCACATCGCCGAAGAGGTTGAGGCTACTGCCGAGCAATACATTACTAACACCGTTCATGTTCCAATTATACGCCTCTCCTCCCATAACAAACGCATTTGTTACGTTGGAGGTTACAGGTGCTCCTTGAATTCGTAGGTATCCAAGAATTAGGTACGTTTCGTTGTAGAGATTTGCTCCATTGTTGTATCCGGGATCATCAATGGTCAATGTAACCGATTGCGTTGAGGAAGTTGGAGTAAAATCAATTGTGAATTCATTGACGAAACCGTCCAGTATATCTTGACATGAATGTGTGTAGATTTCTTCTCCGTTTTCATCATATTCATTTTGCCAATCGACAGAACAGTATGATCCATTGAGACTGTAGGTTGTGCCAACATAGAGATTTTCAATATCAAAGGTTACTTGAATTTGGACGGTATTGGTTGCATCGGTTCGTTCGAAATGCAAAGGAAGAACTCCGTTTTGCTGAATATGTTCATTGCCTGTGTAGTCTTCATCAATGACCTGGATGTTTTCACTGGTCCACGTTCCCATCGATTGAGAGGTGGATTCCCGAATCAAATCGCAGGTGAGGTAGTGGGTTCCCGCTGTGGTTGGACTCGGGATAATGATGTCGAAGTACTTGTTATTCTGCCAAGACGGGCCATAACTGGTTCCATCGACAGTAGTGATTGGTGTGGTGCTTCCATCGGCATAAATTGAACATGTTACGTGGTATGCGTCAACGTACTTGTCCATGGTTCTGTACTGCACATCGCCGAAGAGGTTGAGGCTACTGCCGAGCAATACATTACTAACACCGTTCATGTTCCAATTATACGCCTCTCCTCCCATAACAAACGCATTTGTTACGTTGGAGGTTACAGGTGCTCCTTGAATTCGTAGGTATCCAAGAATTAGGTACGTTTCGTTGTAGAGATTTGCTCCATTGTTGTATCCGGGATCATCAACAGTTTCTATCACCGTCGTGAACGAGTTACCAGAGCCAATGTCGATAAGATCAAACGTGTGCTTGACGTTACTGCAAGTATGTGTGTAGATTTCTTCTCCGTTTTCATCATATTCATTTTGCCAATCGACATCGCATAATGATAGTTCGACTTCGTATTCTGATGATGGGTCAAGGTTTGTGGCAAGAATTGTTACAGCGAATGATGAACCTCTCTCGATGTGTTTGGTATTTGAAGGGAGAGAAACGATCAATTCTTCATTGCCAGTAGTTCGGGCATTCGTTTCCTCCGCATTCGTTGAACTTGATAGAGCAACAGTTGAGAGTGCAAGCAATATGGTCAAAAAGAGGGCGAGCGATTTACGACTTGGTGCCATATGTCCTTCAAAGCGAAGGCGTGTATAATTGCTTCGGAGTGAAGAAAAGAGTGCGGGGGGCAGGATTCGAACCTGCGAACCAATAAGGAATGGGACCTAAACCCACCGCCGTTGACCAAGCTGGGCGACCCCCGCGCAAACAGAGGGCGGTCAAACTTGGTTTTGAAGATTAGGCTGAAACACCAAAGCCAGTCGATTCAACAACAGCCATAACTTGTTCCTTGGTAATCTGTGATGTGGTAACAACCACTCCTGCATTGCTCTGCCATGAGATGTCGGCCTGAATCACGCCAGGTGTGGCTTCAAGCACACGTGTAACCCTACCTGAGCAACATCCGCACGTCATGCCGGTTATTTTCAGAGCATAAGCCACTTGATCCATGAACGCCCCACTGGGAACAGGTATTTTGCATTAAGCATCCATTGCTCTTGGACGCCACCATTTCAGTGTTAATGAATTCATGACCACACTGATTGAGGAAAGCGACATTGCTGCTGCTGCAAAGGCCGGTGGTAAGAGCCAACCCGTCCAAGGAAACAACAACCCCATAGCGAGTGGAATCCCAATGATGTTGTAAACAAAAGCCCATCCGAGATTCGTTCGAATTTTCTTTACCGTGATGCGTCCAAGTTCGAGTGCGCTCATGGCGTCCATCAAATCGTTGCGAAGCAGGACAATATCGGCTGAATCAAGCGCAATATCGCTTCCTCCACCCATTGCAATACCAACATCCGCGGTGGCTAACGCCGCAGCATCGTTAACACCATCACCGACCATTGCCACGCACTTTCCTTGTTCTTTCAATGAAGCGATGAAGGCTGCTTTCTTGTCAGGTCGTACACCAGCAACGACTTCCTCAATTCCACATTCCTTTGCAATTTGTTGTGCTGCTTCAATTCGATCACCGGTGAGCATGATGACTTCAAGTTGATTTTGTTTGGCGTAGGTGAGAGCCTTTTTCGTCGACGGACGCAGCCGGTCCGTCACCTCAATCCAGCCGAGTAAATGTTCACCTCTTGAGACAAAGGACAGGGTGACACCTTTGGCCGCAGCAGTTCGGATTTTCTCTTGATAAGGGGTCAAATCGATGTTGCATTTCTGCATCAACGGTTCGTTACCGATTGCGACAACATCGTCTTCAATGGTGCCCGTTATCCCCATGCCTCCAACGTTTTCGATGTTGTTGATTTCCGGTCGCTCGTTTGTTACATTGGACCAAGCAGCGGCGATGGCATCGGCAAGTGGATGCGTGCTGCCGTGTTCAAGTGATGCGGCAATGCCGAGAATCTCTCGAACTTCACCTTCAAGAAATTCAATGTGGGAAACTTTTGGTTTTCCGGTTGTCAAAGTCCCAGTCTTATCCAGCACGAGCGTTGTCGTTGCATGCGATTGTTCCAATGCTTCGATGCCTTTGATCAGCAATCCGTATCGAGCACCAACACCAGTCCCTACCATCAATGCGGTCGGCGTCGCTAAGCCAAGAGCACATGGACATGCGATGACCAATGTGGATACCAGAGCAAGGACGGCAACATCACCTCCAGAGCGAGAACCGAATCCGTTGCTGAAAACGCCCCAATAGATCACAGAGGCGAGAGCGCAAACGATGACGATTGGTACGAATATTGAAGCGATACGGTCAACATGTCGCTGAATTGGAGCTTTCCCCATTTGGGCTTCATCAACCAGTTTGATCACGTTGGAAAGAACGGTTTGGTGGTACGGTTGTGTGGTCGAAATCGTCAGCGAGGCATCGATCAAAATGGTCCCGCCAACAACTTCATCACCCACGTTTACCCGAACGGGGTAGGTTTCACCGGTCATCATTGACATGTCCATCAGTGCTGATCCGTCAACCACTTCTCCGTCAAGAGGAACGGTTTGCCCTGTTTTTACAAGGATTGTTGTCCCTGGTTCGATTTCCTCAACAGGAGTGACGTCGACCTTCCCGTCTTCACGAAGGACATTTGCGGTTTTGGGTTGTAGATTCATCAACGAGAAGATTGAATCTGTTGCCTGCAATTTCGCTTTTCCTTCAAGGTAATTCCCAAGCAAGATAAAAGCGATGATGAGCGAAGCACCATCGAAGTAAACGTGCTCTGTTTCAGCAAAAACGTCGGGAAGGAACGGAAGAAGGGGATCGAACAAAACCAGTGTCGACCAAATGAAGGCTGTTGAGGTTCCAAGGTGCACAAGAACGTCCATATTTGCTCGACCATTCCGCAATGCCTTCCATGCCCCGACATGGAATTGTTGGCCAAAGTAGGTGTAGACTGGAAGGGTTAGAATGAACGCTATAAGCCAGTTTGAACTCATTCCATTGTTGCTTCCAAGTTCCGAAAGAAACATGCTCACAATCAGCGTTGGAATCGCAAAAAGCAGAGCAAGTCCTGCAGTTGTTCCTTGTTGGCGAACAACACGTTCCCGTTCCTTACGAATTTGTTGCGGCGTTGGCATCGATTGTGCCGAAAATCCTCCTTGATTCACCGCACGATGAACAGCATCGTCGTTTTGATGCGCACCTTCTTTCCACCGCACAACGGCCTTTTCCAAAGCGAGATTGACTCGCACATGTTCAACACCGTCAATCTGTGTTATGATGGAGTCAACTGAAGCGACGCAAGCGGCACATGTCATGCCCCCGATGCGATAAGTTGCCTCAGATGTCATAGGTCTCGTCCACTGCTCAATGCCGGTTGTAAAAAGGTTTGATGTCAGACTGGTGCGAGGTCAAGACGGCCCGACCAGAGGTCCAATCCACGAATGCGGCAAGGAAACACTTGGCCCAATTCAAGAACGACCGTTTCTGTTTGGCCGTTCCGCTCCTCTCCCATCAAACACAATCCATGTTCATCAATGAAGAGATTTCTCTTGCTTGAGAGTTGCTTAAGATGCATTCGTCCATGCATCGAACCATCGTCGTTGAGATCGAGGAAAATCCAAGGTGTTCTCAATCCAACGACTCGAGCGTTCCAAGTTTGTTGTTCCGTATTCAAAAGATGGTAATTGAGCGTCATTGCGACAAGCTCCCATTCAAGCACTTGAGCCATTCGACCCTGTTGGGAACAATGTTCGCTTAATTCAACCATTTCGTCTTCGGTGTAGTCCCAGTTTTGCTTGTGCAACATCGCTTTGAGTTGACGGTGAACAACGAGGTCAGGGTAACGTCGAATTGGACTTGTAAAGTGAGCATAAGCATCCAGATTCAAGCCAAAGTGGCCAATGTTGATCGCATCGTATCGTGCGCGATTCATCAACTGAAACAGACCTTGGTCAACAACACGACGTAAGGATGAGCGAAGTGAACTGGCTTGTTCTTGTGCTTGTCGCAGTCCATCCAACATTTCATCTCGCGCATCTTGAGCGGAAACGTTGGCAACATAATCAGGAACCTGAGTCTTCGTTTCCTCCGTAGAAAGCCCGCTTAAATCGATATCTTGACCGGCCCATGCACCCAACAACCCAGCAAGCTCATCTGTTTCGTCCTGACTTTTCGATTTGGTGCGAGGTTCAGGAAGTTGGATTGAAATATCCAGGGCTTGGAGTTGCTTGTTGAGGTTGTTAACATCGGCTGAATCTGGCATGGGGTGGCAACGCCACGGGAGTGGTGCGCCAGCAGCTCCAAGCATTTCGCCAACAATGTTGTTGGTTTTCACCATGAATGTTTCAATCATTTTTGTCGCTTTGTTGGGCCATTTGACATCGATGGACACTTCGTTCTTACCATGAATTCTTGGGCGTTGTTCACCTTGCTGTACGTTCAAACGAAGTTCATCTTGCTGCCATGCGTCTGCCAATGCAAACAACCTGTCCCAACGCGTATCGCCCAATGTCTCTTCGTACGCCAAATTTTCCTTCACCAAAACAATCGCTTCGTGGGCTTTGGATGAAACGACGTTGTTGTTGCTGTCCAGCACCATTTCAATCACCATGGCAAGACGTGGAACATTTTCCCGCAACGAGCATAAATCATCAGCAAGCCGAAACGGCAGCATCGGGAGTACTGCATGAGGCAGGTATACCGATGTTGCCCGTGATTGGGCTGCTGCGTCGAGGGACGAATCTTTTGCGACGTAATGAGCAACATCGGCAATTGCAACCCAAAGCGTCTTTCCGTTATCGTGCTCTTCAAGGCATATTGCATCATCAAAATCCTTTGCATCAGGAGGATCGATGGTAACGAAGTGCAAATGCCGAAGATCCTTTCTTCCTTCTGCTAATGCTGCATCTCCATCAACGTCAGGGAGACGTTTGGCCCATTGTTCGAGACTTGCATCGTACGTTGATGGAAATGGATTGTCTCGATGGTTTCTGCGCCAGTCAAGTCGATGAACAAGCAAATCGAGAACAGACCACCGTTCCGATTGAACAAGCATCATTGCAAGGGCGGGTTCAAACTCTGGGAATCGAAGGCCCGAAACTCTGGCTGCAAGACGTTTCAATTCCAATTTCAGGTCAAATTTTTTCCAGTTGAGGCCAATCTCTGGGTGAATCTGAATGGACTCAGTGAGCGGTCGATTAAGAAGCAAGGCTTCCAAAGAATCGAGGACTTCGTTCCATGCGTCTTTGTCCTCAATGGGCGTTTGTTCAAGACGTGTTAGCCGAGAGGACCAATCAGCAACGGATTGTTCGATTTCGATGATGACATCTCGCCGGCGAGCTGAGATTGTGTTGCTACCTTCCCACTTGAAATGACCAGCCTGCTTGCGAGAACTGCGAACGATCTCATCAAGTTCTGAAGTGAGTCGTTTTCGATATGCTTTGGGATCCTCTCGACTTGGGGGCAAGGCTTCATGTTTGAGCAGAAATTCCACAATATCGTTCGACGTCCAACACCTCTCCCAATCGGATTCAGCCTTGAACAAGGATGTCAAACGACGCCACATGCGTTCCGAATCTGGACCTCGTGCGGATTTGTCTCGAGTTTTGCGACGCATAGGTTCACAGTCCTACGTCCCGTAAAGATTCGATTGCTGCCTTTTGTTCGGGTGTCAATTCTTCCAGTTCTTCGAGAACAAACTCGAGATCAAGGTCGCCGCCGTTGTAACCTGCGCCTGCCATTCGCCGTCGATCACCAGGTTGGCTGTTCTCAGCAACCTTGAGCAATCCAGATTTCCCGTTTGGCAATTCGATTTTCACTTTCCCACCGAGCATCATGGTCGAGAACGGAATCGAAATTTCCTGTATCAAAATTCCATTTTCCCATCGCCGGCCTTCACCTGCATCGATACGGATGGTAACGTGAAGATCACCCGGTGTTCCTTGTGGATGTTCGTTCCCTTGCTGTTTGAGCCGTTTTACCGTACCGTGCGGCTCGCCGGATTTTATTCGAATTTTGAAATTCTGGTGAACTTTTGATGCTACGTTGTTTGCTCCAACCTTGAGGCGTTGGGCTTGGAATTGCAGTTCTCCCCCTCGCTCTGCAGTGTTGAGGTCAATGTCGACAGAAACATGTACGTCAGTGCCTTTTGCTTGCGGGGGATTTGGTCTGCGCCGTTGCTGGAATGGGTTTTGTTGCTGTCCACCGAACATCTGTCCGATAAAGTCGTCAAAACCTCCGCCCATCCCTCCTCCAAACGGCGAACGGCCTCCTCCTCCGAACATGTTTTCCATGCGTTTCTTTTGGTCGTATTCCTGGCGCTTGGAAGCGTCACCAATGGTCTCATATGCTGCTTGGACTTCCTTGAATTTCGCTTCAGCAGCATTGTCATCTGGATTCCGATCAGGATGATATTTCCGCGCCAATTTGCGAAATGCGCGCTTGATTTCGGCATCCGAAGCATCGCGAGAAACACCCAGAGTCGTGTATGGGTCCGGTGAAGCCATATGCATGTAGGATGCATCCACCCCTCATCAACTCTTGCCGAGATTTTGAATGGAAATCAACTCGATTGTCGATGGAAGCGGTTATAATAGGGGGTTGGGTCGCTAGGAAAGCACGAGGTTGTACCATGTCTGATGAAAAAACCGAATCACGCACATTTGAGGATGCAGTTCAGGACCGTCAAGACTGGATTGAAGCCCAATTCCGCAAGATTTCTCGCGGCTCATGGGCACGAATCATCCGAATGGCTCGAAAGCCGACCCCGCAAGAATTCAAGCAGACCAGCATTGTCTGCGGTATTGGTTTGTTCGTTCTTGGTGCGATTGGATTCATTCTTCTTGTCATTATGGACAACTTCATTCCTTGGCTGATTCACGACGTTTTCGGCATTTGAGGATCAGGTGGTGGTATCATGACTGAAGCATTTATCGCATTTGTACGATTTGAAGAGAAACTTTTGCTCCTTAGCAGAAGCAAAGACGACAACGATTTCCCAGGACTCTGGGATGGTGTTTGGGGCGTGGGGGACACTCCAGAAGAAGTCCTCAATCGCGTTTCTGAAGCAACAGGTCTTCCTCTTGACACGCTCGAATACATCGGAAATGGGCCAGAACGCGGTATCGATATGGGTCGAAACCTCGTCGATGTAATGCCGATTCTTGTGGCGACCAGTTCGGAGGACGTCACGCCCACAGGACGCTATGTTGCCCATGAATGGGTCGACCCAGGAACGCTTCAAGAGAAGAATTGCCTGTTTTCGAATATGGATATGGACGGAGCGGATGTCCTGTTCCGCGAAATGTACGGTTCGGTTGGTTCATTTCTTTACATCGTCAAAACAGCCATCGGCTCCGAACACCGGGTTGCTGATGAGATGTATGCTCGCCTTCACGGCAGCGGTTCACTCACTGCTTTGCAGGGTGAAATCTTCTCCGTTCTCCATCCCAACAACATGCGAGGCTACGTTTTTGTTGAATCCAGTGCGCTTCATCACGTTGAGAAACTCATCGGCCGTTCTGGAGGACGTGATCCAACAGCACGTCGTGGAATCTCTCAGACTCCGTTAAAGAACGCAAAACAAGTTCTTCCAGGTGAGGCGCCCTTGATGGATATCTTGCCGTATTTGGAACCCAAAGCGGTCACTTCTGGTATCGAAGTGGGATGCATTGTTGAAATCGTATCAGGAGCATTCAAGGGTGAAAAAGCCCGAGTTACCAGCGTATCTGAAACCAAAGAAGAGGTCAGCATGGAGTTGTACGAACAGCCTATCCCTATGACGCTCAACATGCGCGGTGACCACGTCCGTGTTATCGAGCGAGTCGGTTGAATCAACTTCACTCGAGAAGACGTCCCTCGACGCTCAGTTCCTCGTATGCATCCATTGCATCTTGCAGCAATTCAGGAAGTTTCTCAACCTCGGTTTTGGAAATCGATTGGTTGCCATCAACGAGCTCAACAATGTAGTTGACATTCTCTGAATTATCCATTTCCACGTAATCACTTCGTTGATGTGCACCGCGACTTTCTTTCCGAGCGATTGCAGATCGAATTGTGGCTTCTGCACTGTCGATTGAACCGAGGAGATCGAGGGCAAGGGCAAGGTCGGAAAAGCCTTCAGCACTCGGTCGAACGTCAACATCTTTGGAAGCTTCTTTGACCTTCATGAGTTCGGTTAATCCTTCTTCAAGGCCTTCACCTGAGCGAATCACTCCACAGAAATTCCACATAATGTTGCGAACCGCTCTTTGCAGAGGTCTTGCCAATTGCTCACCGTTGGATGTGAGTTGATCCAATTCCTTGAGGGCGTCATTGATGATGCTTCGGTTTCGCATCTGGAGGTCCAAGTCTTTGGAGAATCCTGCCGCATACTCGCCGGCAATTTTACCGAAGACCAAGATTTCTGCAAGAGAATTACCCCCCAGACGGTTGGCACCGTGTACTCCCGAGGTGCATTCCCCTGCAGCATAGAGTCCTCGAACGTCCGTTGAGTGGGTTTCTGCATCGACAACGACGCCACCCATGCTGTAATGTGCTGTGGGGGCAACCTCCATTGGATCTCTGGAAATGTCCAGCATTTGCGATTCCATAAATTGACGATACATACGTGGAAGTTTCTCCAAGATGATTTCTTTTTCCACATGGCTGATGTTCAAGAAGACGCCGTTGTTCGGCGTTCCACGACCCTCTTGAATTTCTGTGTAGTTCGCCAGTGCAACTCTGTCGCGTGTCGACAATTCCATTCTTACTGAATCGTAATCCTCCATGAATCGACGACCGTCAGCATTCACCAAGTGCCCTCCTTCGCCACGAACAGCTTCGGTCACAAGTGTACCTGCAAGCGACTCGGGGTGGACCATTCCCGTCGGGTGGAATTGTACCATTTCCATATCTGCAAGTTTGCAGCCAGCATGAAGGGCGAGTCTCATGGCGTCTCCAGTGTTTTCGTCCCTTCTGGATGAACTTCTCCTCCAGATTCGAGTATGTCCTCCAGCGGCCAAGACAACCGAGTCGGAAAGGAACACCGTTCTGTTCCCAGAGTTGATGTCAAAGCCAACCGCTCCGAAACACTGTTTCTGTCCGTTTTGCGTGTTGACCAACAATTTTGAGACGTAGGTCATATCGATGATAGGTATTCTCAATTCTTCAACTTTTGAGACCAGTGTGTTGAGAATTGCGCGTCCGGTGTAGTCACCTGCGTAACAGGTCCTTCGATGCGTGTGAGCACCGAAATATCGCTGATCGAGTTCGCCATCGGCAGTCCTTGCAAAAGGTGCGCCCCAGTCCACGAGTTCGTGAACCCGCTCAGGAGCATCTTTGACCAAAATTTCCACCGTTTTCGGATCGCCAATGTTGTATCCTTCTTGATACGTGTCAACAAAATGCTGAATCCAGTCGTCATCAGGATCGACCGTTCCGAGAGCAGCGTTGATGCCTCCGGCGGCTAACGTTGTGTGCGCATCGTTCCTGATTCGCTTCCCAATGACCAACACTTCACAGCCGCTTTCGTGTGCAGATATGGCTGCCCTGAGTCCAGCTCCACCTGAACCAATAATTAGGACATTGCAGATTCTCGTTCGGTATTCATTTGTCATTGCGTTCACTCCACTGGGGCGGTATCAAAGTTGGTGCAATCAGGCGGCACATGACCTCGAACATCCCCTGTTTTTGGGCTCCCTAAACCCTTTAATGAACGTATCTAATAGGCCACGAGAATGAAAAATATTTTATTGAATAATTTTGTATCAAAACAACGCAATGCGACGAGGAAATTCGCCAACAAAAATACTCGAAATGCTTGCTTCAATCAGTGGTTTCACTCATCATCATGTATTTGTGAACGAATACAGCGCCAACAGCACCAGCCAATTGCGGCACGATGTGCATCCAAACATCTGCTACAGCCATTTTACCGCTGACCGTTAGCATGGTCGTGACAGCAGGGTTGAACGAGCCGAGCGAGATACCTCCGACGGTGAACGCACCGGCCATGACCGTCAAACCGATGGCCGCTCCGTAGAACTGGTTGCCCGATTGTTCGGTTGCGACATTGATGATCACGAACATGAGGGCGAACGTCCATAGCGCTTCGGCTGAAACCACAGTTATGGCGGATGAGAAATCCGCAGCGATGATATCTGGGACTGTTACCCCGTCAAGGACGAGTTCAGAGCCAACAAAGAAGGCGAGAACACCCGCTAGGAGCTGTGCAACAAGGTAGTAGGGTAACTCATCTTTGCTGCAGTCTCCTTTAACAAAAAGTCCAATGGATACTGCGGGATTGAAGTGAGCACCAGAAATATGACCGAGTGCATAAATCATAACCATGAGCGTTAGGCCGATTGCGAAAGGGGCGTTTGATCCAGCTAGTCCTATTACAGCTGTTAAGAAGATAGTGAGTGTCAAAAAGAAAGTTCCTACAAATTCAGCGATGCCTTTA
>CALBFP010000178.1 GCA_937894115.1 uncultured euryarchaeote | reverse complement strand
GCAACACACACCTGTATTCTCATGGATGATGGAGGCGTAATGTGTTGGGGCAGAGACAACGTTGGCCAACTCGGAAATGGCGGAACTGGCGATACCAGCCATGCCCCATCAACGAATGTCGAACTACCCGAAGGACGTGCTGCAGTGGATATATCAGTTGGAGATCACCATTCTTGCGCTCTGCTGGACAACGGCTCAATCACATGCTGGGGGCAAAACAACCACGGTCAAATCGGCGACAATACCACTACCAACGCTCTTGTTCCCGTCTATGCTCAACTTCCGGTTGGTTCACCTGCATCCTCAGTTGCGACTGGTCCGTTCAGTACTTGTGCGATACTCGAGAACGGTAGTGCGTATTGCTGGGGGCACAACAACTACGGGCGACTCGGAATTGGAGTTTCTGGTGGCGTCTATCACACCCCAATGTTCCTTGAAGACGGGACAGACTTCGTCAAAATAAGCGCCAATTACGATCACACGTGCGGGTTATCTGAAAATGGCTCGATATCATGTTGGGGTCGTGGTAAATACGGCCAACTCGGAATCGGTCAAGGAGGTGACAGGAACTTTCCTCACCTGCTCGATTACAATAGTGCTCCGTTTGCTTCAATCACAGGGCCGGCCCCTGTCGGTCTTTGGGAGGACCAATCTGGACTTCGTGGGCGTGTCCTGACAGGCGAGAATGATGTTTGGAAAATTGGACTTGAGATTCCGGAAACGGCTGACATTTCATCGTATGATTTACGCATTACCTTGCTCAAAATTGGCGGCATACGTGAGGAAATAGTTTTGGAAAGCACTCTTGAAATCCTTGAAAAGGACACGGACAACGATGGAGTTGTCGATTCAATGGATGCCTTCCCGAGTGATCCGCTTGAGACTATCGATACAGACGGAGATGGTGTCGGAGACAATGCCGACGCTTACCCGAGTGACAGTACACGTTCCAGCGAAGAGAGCGGTATCTTCAATTCAAGCACGTATCTGTTTATTGCTGGAATACTGCTGGCAATTCTTGTAACACTCTTGTTTGCACGAGGCAAGAAGTACGAGCATGAAGAAGAAGCTCCCAAACCGAGTAGATTCAGGTTCCCTAGAGGCCCTAAACAGAAGTTCTAGGGCTTCATAATACCATATGTTAGAAGCGGATTATTCCCTTCAAACAAGCGTCGGCTTCATAGGGTAAAGGTGGCTGGGTCGAACTGGAGGCATTCCTCCGGGTGAAAAAATGAGTGAAGAAGGAACCCTCACCCCT
>CALBFP010000177.1 GCA_937894115.1 uncultured euryarchaeote | reverse complement strand
CTGAGTGACCAACGTTGTCGATAGCCTGCTTGCAATGGACATTGCTTACCTGCATTCATCAATGATGATAGATGTTTACGCTCACGATGACCCTTCTTTGTATGTAGAACACGGGCCGGTTTTTCTTGCTCCGATTCATCTGGCTTCAACGGTGCCATTTCACCTTCGATGGTTAGGTTTGGGTGAGCGAGGTTAGGAACTGGGATCTTTGGAGTGGAGGCGTCAATAAGAGACGAATCGACTGTCGTTTTGGCTATTGAGGGTGATGGTTTTCCACTCGAGCCAAGTGTTGGCGAGGTAGGAACAATTTCAATCGCTTGAAGGGAGATTCGATCGCATGATTTCTTTTTTGCATCACGTTTCATGACCGAAATTGGTTCTTCTTTTGTCATTGCATTTGAGATGCCAACACCTTGATTTATCGACATTATTCGAGGCGCTGAACGACGATTAAGTATACGGCGACGTTGGGCTGAATTCATCTTAACAACTCTCCCATGTTTTGTGTGGTGCCGTATGAAATACCCGATGCAGTGGGTTCTTGATCAGAAATCGTCGATGATGCTTGTTGACCAACATTCAGTGCAGAGACACCAGTACCTTTGGTTGCCCTTGCAAGATGATTTGAATGCGACGTCTTAGCAAACTCTGCTGGCGTTAGTGTGATCTGCTTCAAGCGGTCAAGTTGTTGAGGGGTTGACGATGGTCCGCTGGACGGAGTTGGTGGATAGGTCGTTTTCGCAAGTTGATTCAAACGGTTTCTGTTTTCACGGAGAATGTCTTTGCGCTCATCGAGACGTACAAGGTCATCAATTGTGACTGGTTTATTTCGTCGCTCCCTCATACCTCGGAAGACATCGTCATCGATGAGTCGAATACCGACGCCTTTGTCCTCTAACGGTTTACCGCCTCCACTCGATGCAGGACGGTTGAACTTACGGAAAGGTAAATTGTGAATCATCGTGCATGGTTCTGTCTGATCGACAAGGATACTTGATGTCCATCCCTGAGGGAAGGAAACTGAACGGAATTTCATGTGCGTTCCTGATAGGAAAAGCGGTTGATTCTCATTCGCTTCAAGCTTCGGTTTTGGACGATTGTTTGAATCGAGTTCACATGACCAAATTGTTTCTGGGAAATTCGAAGTCAGGCTTTCAAAAGAAATACCTTCACTCTGCCCTTGGACCGTTTGGAGACCTCGCTCCACTATTTTGATGAGGAACGTTGAATTAATCGGCTTGTCTATGCCGCTCGGTGCCACATTGATGTCGGATAATTCAAGATCGACTTGTGTTGATTGAACTCCATAAAACCCAATTCTAACGACATGCCCGCTTGCTGGGAACATATGTTGATGGGTGAGGTCAAACTCAGAACCAACCAACCATGGTTTACTAGAATGGCCTGTGCGTTCTTCTCCATCCTCAGGCCGTAGCATTCCGTGGGAGACTTGGCCTGAGAAGTTGATGCCTGAGAACTTTGGCGAGAGAGTGGATTTGATCTCTGGTTCAGGGAGTTGCAACACATGCTTGTTAACAAATTTAGCGAAGGGTAGTGGATCGAAGCCTCGCGCATTGCTTGGACCAAATTTCACAGTGAAACTCACGAACCATAGTTCAACTCTAGCCTTACCTCGCATCTTTGGACCTTCAATTTCCAATCCAGCACCAAGACCCGCCTTGAAGGTCTTCCATCGTGTCTTGTAGCGAATTGCTAGATCGATGTTGACATCAAAACTGTAGTAAAACGGATCAAAGACAACCAGGACGTTGACCCCTGCATCAAAGGAAGCACTCAATCGCCCTGACTTGTACGTTGCACTCAATGCACCGCCAAGCATGACGGCAGAAGAACAGACTGTGAAGTACGCCTCACCCTTGACGGTGAGTTTTGAAAACGGTTTCCAATTCAAACCTAGACGTTGAACCGTTGGATAATAGCTAGGTGCCTTGAATTTCGGATGATAGCCTCCTAATGATAAGAGGAATTCGCCACGATTAAACCAACTTACAAGCGCAAAACCACCAGTAAGGCGACAGTTTTTGTCAAATAGATACGATGCATCGGTTAAGCCTGCTTCTACCCGTAGAACATTTTCGTTGGAATCAAAGTAGGCAAGGAAGGCCAATTCTACATATCCAATGTTAAATTCTTTACTCGGTAAAGACATTGATGACAAACCAAGAATCCCAATGGTAAAACCATCTGAAATTTGGATGAACAGTACACCCTTTGTTTCCAGGACTTGGTATGTAGTGAATTTCACACCAATAGCGAACCAGTAACTATCTCGCTTTGCCGGAAGATGAGTTCGAATGGAATCGAGCGCACCCATTGGATCATCTCCAAATCCTTCCAAAGCACGAATGAATGGGCTTTCTGGGACATTGTTCAGCGTTGGAATGACGAGGTCTCGATTGACACCTAAACCACCAACCAAACCCGTCACAAAGAATTCTGGAATACCTCCAAGTGGGTAATCCACTGCAGCAATTACGAAACAAGTAACATAATCATCGTTGTTTGTTGAAGGAACTCGGCCGAATGCGCCGATTGCAGAGACCGTTATGGTCGGTGTTCCAATTGTGCAGAGTCCTTGATACTCAATGTATCGCTTGCCTGCTTGGTCTTCTAATTCCGTCTTCCTCAAAGCACCTGCAACTTTCAGTCCCGGCCCAGTATAGGATATCGCACAACCGGCCATATCATAGGTCCAAAGACCAAATTTATCCGCCGTAAATTTACTATTTTGGAGGAATGGGATGGTCACAGAGAGATCGTCAACTTGTGCGAGTAAACCTGCAATTTCTGCCTCTCCATCCACGAGAACGGTCAAATCAAGATCGCCACCATCCGCCTGCACTCGAACGCCGATTTGGGCAATTTTCACAGGTCCAAATTGTTTGTTAATCGTGAACCACCGCTCAAGTTTTCCGGCGAGGTCAACTTCAAATTGATCATCTGCATGTTTTATCAGTCCAATATCAAATAGAGGAGCTACTGGCGAAGAATTGGATGCATCACCACCAAAGACGCCTGCTGCAAGACTGTTACCTCCATCGTTGGTACCATCGCCACCCAAAGCAATACCAAAGTCATCCAGATCGATTCGTACACCTAATGTCGTTGGTGCTTGGGGTATGAAATTAAAGTCCATACACGTCGTAAGCCGCAAATTGTTGAGAAGCATGAAACTATCCAGCAATGGTTTGCGATCTGCCTTGCTTAAGCAGAATGAAAGATATCCCATTTCAATAGAAAAATGAGGAGATAAGTTGGTGCTTACTACCTCCAACAACTGGAGGTTTAGCCCAGGTGAATATTCCACAGATGAACCCTCTGGAACGATACGATGTCGGGATGAATCACTCGTTTCAATGGTTAACAGCATCTGTCCAAGTTTGATTTCAAGAGATTTGAGAAGATTAATACCGATTCCATAAACCTGTCCTGGTCCCGATTCTTTGTCTTCGCACGTAATACTAAATTCGAGTAAATCGTTGCTTGAACCACTTGGTTTGTAACGGAAGAGCGGTGCAGGGAACGAACTTGAGCAGGCCCCCACAGCGTCAATGAGAACATTGGCCGCAGAGTTAAGCAAATGCGGCACAACATTGCCATCTGGGAAGTAATCAGATGGAATATCCTGAATTTCTTCGATTGGCATAAAATTGTAGTTCTGATCTAATACCCCGAAGTGGTGAAGCCATGGCCCAAGTTTTGAAACCTCTTTCAATACACATGGTGCGCTATTTCCGCAGATTGAACTGTCCATGAATTGTTGAAATTTATTCCAATTTGAAAGGAAAGCAAGTGCTTGATCTGCAGCACCCACAAGGAGAGCTGATAGATTAGGTGTACCCCAATCTTGACCTTGTTGCCATGAGTTGCTTGGGAGAATGTTGGCCCAGAAAGCATCACTGTCTGTTGAGGGTTGTTGGTTATCGACAAGAGAGCTCACTGTGATTGCGAGTGGTTGTCCAGATTCATAGACAAGCCTTGCACATGGTTGAATATCGATTGGACTTGAGATGATTGCTCGATTCGCAAACAACGTCACTTCTCCGAATGGAAGGAACGCTCCGAGGTTGTTTGTGTCAAGGGCGACACCTACGCAGGCATTGGCCGTGAAGAACGGAACTAGGTCGCCTTCATCTGAGTAGTCGTTGTAGGTGTAGTCAATCGATGCCCAGATGCCGATCTGAGAGGAGGCACCATCTCTTCTGCCTAAACAGAGGCTTAATCCTTGAGCCCATCCCTGAGATGGCTGAGCGAGTTGTATACAGATACGTGGTAATGAATCGTCGTAATTCACAACAAACACTGCGTCGTTGTTGCCCCCGCTTGATCGTGGAAGAATGTGATTGATATGGGGTATGACTGCGATAGCTAAATCCAACCATCTTTGCATCACATATTCAGATGGGTTCGATGCGCATGCCTGAACAGAGACCATATCCAAACTACCACTCGTAGCGTCCCCACTCCAAAGTTCGAGACTCGTAAGAACATCGACAATAATTCCACCAATTGTACATCCATGTGGCTGCGGACATGCTTCTTGTGTGAGCGAATGGATAACTTCCTCAACCAAGATTGGCACAAGGTCTCCTGCTGCATCGAGAAGTTCCCCGATAAGATCGAAGATAAATGCTTGAAGTCCAAGCACCTCGGGATACAACTGGACAACCGATGGAGGGTTTACTCCGTCTCCATCCCAATCGACAGCTAGATTCCAACGGAGCTGTTGATTTGTCCATTGGAGAGAGGTTGAAACTATCGAAGCAGAAAATGAGTTGACAAGACTCTGCACGTATGTATCTGCGATGGATTCAGCAGGCGGTAGGAACGATTGAAGGGTTGCACCAAAATTGCTTCCTTCCAAATCAATGGACAGACTTGGATGCAAATTCAGAACAATGTGAAGATTGAGTGTAAAACTGCCAACCAAGGATTCTTGCTCGCTTGTGTTGGTGAATGCTATCGCAACGGAACCTGGGCTTGTCTCAGATTCAGAGATTACAAATCCAATGCCAGAACCTATGTCGAGTGGTACAGTTACTGAGGTCGTAACCTGTTCGTCTGCAATACTCTCTGTTTCAACAACAGGGGTTAATCCAAGGAGTTGCGAGATGGCTGCTGCCACGTTCAAAACGGATGCTACATGGAAAACATTTCCGCTATAGAACGATGTCCTAAAGTGAAGTTCGGGGTCAACGAGTAAGCCAAACAACGACGTTGCAATAACCGCACCGTCAGAAGATCTCCCAGCAAGATTGCATTCAACCAAGATAGTTGCGAGTGGTGAATTTGGACCAAGTCTTCGAAGCAGGAGCCGCTCCATCATTAGTTTCATGAGTTGATCGAGCATCAAACCAGGGATCATTGGCAACAGATTTGTTTCAATATTGCTTGAAGAAAGAAGATTGATCTCACTCGGAGGATTAGCATTCCATGAACAACCACTGCTGTCAACCCAAGGAAGTGTTGGCAAAGATGGGAGATGTAAGGATGCAGAAATCTGTGGTGCTAATGTTACCAACACAGATGTTCCTGAAAACAACCCCAGCGATTCATGGTGCGACTCTGCCTCAACCTGCACACTGAAATCGGTTGCCCACCGATGAGGTTCGAGTAGGGGCATGTTCACTGAAGCATGAAGCCGTACAGCACCAAGATCAACACCTGCGAGAAGTAGGGATAATTCCCCATAACGGCTTACAGATGCCTCAATGTAATGGCCTTTGAAGCGACCAGGAAGTTGGAAATGCAAATGTCCATCGAGTGGATCATCAAGATCGTCCACCCACGTCATCATTGGCGAAGCTTGCGCTAGATGGTAAAACAAGCAATGGTCGCTGTGGCCAAGTATTTTTCCGCCATCTAGGCGGCCATTTGCATCTGAAATGAGGCTGACCATGTAGGGCCCTGGTTCCTGAACAAAGGTGTTGAGTGCAGGACCATCAATCCACCAGCGTACGGTATCATCGCTGCTTCCATGTATAACCGAGGACGTTTCGGCCGTATACATTAATCCAAGAATCCGCATTGCTTCAAAGAACGTATTAACCGCAGGATCTTCGATTTGTAGACTGTATTCATCAAGGAATGCATCCAAGCACGCCATAGCACCGTTACCGATTGTATCACGATTGAGTTCCAATCGTCCAGGAATCGTAGCATTCCAGTCCACTACTCCATTAATTGCGGCGTCGTTAAGAATAACCGAAGTACTCCAGTCGGATTCATGCCAAGATACGTTCAATTCGACCGATCTTAACCTGTTTTCTTCCTCAGGATGGCCCATGATGTAGGTCTGGAAGTTCTGTTCATCTTGTTTCCAAAGTTCTGCCTCGATATGAACGGCAGGAGCGGGGTGGACTGGATCATCAC
>CALBFP010000176.1 GCA_937894115.1 uncultured euryarchaeote | reverse complement strand
CCTTCTCCCTGCTCAATCTGCACACTTTGTTCTGGAGTAGTAATTCTGGACAGAGGTCCTTCGATATGGATTGAAAATTCACCCGATTCCGATCCTGTACCAAAATAGGGAATCAGTAATTCTGTTGGCTTGTCGACGTTGATGGTTTCTTTGACTGTCATTCGTTCAGGTAGCGGGATTGTACCAAGAGTCGTAACGGTTGTTTTGATATCAAAGGCATCGTTGTTGCATTGTATTGTGCCTGAGAACGTGGCGGTTGACTCCAACATCCCCTCGGAAGAAAATTCTCCGTAAAGGGTCGGATTGTAACTTGTGGCGTTTTGAAACAAAAGAGTCCTTCCGTCGGTTCCATTCAGTTCTCCCCAACATTGAACATTATCACCGATATTGCTGATCTGAATCGGTAGAGATTCACCTTGCAGTAATGTGTAACCAAAATTGGCTAAATCAATGTCAACATCTGGGGTGCACATTTCTGAATGAAATTCTATTTTCCATTGCCCTTGGTCTTGAACAACACGTGCATGCCAAGGAACCAATATGCCATCATGATCCCGTATGAGGATTCCTCGTTCTCCAAACTCATCTCCTGGTTGGAACAAATCACTGGCAACTCCATCGTCGATGCCTTTGAGTTGCTCTTGACCGCCATCTGCTTCAATTGTTTGAAGATAGGGCCTGCGTTGATCGATGTTCATCGCATTGTGCGCAGTATCACCCGCATCTTTGTCTTCGAGAAGAACAAGCACGCCTTGGCCGGGAAGCGATTGATCAAATCCTTGTTGTGTTCGCTTTTCAATCCACAAAAATTCATTTTGACCAATTTCAACACGAATACGCTCACCACCATCCGATCTTGCATTCAAATCGATGCTTGGTCCGATACAAGGGGCGTTTGAGCTTGTTGGCCAATCCAAAATCAGATCATGTGTCGGCCCGTGCCCAATAGTTTCCATTGTTGGTCCGGTTGGCAGTGACGGAGAATCTCCGCCAGCATTCCAGTTTCCGCTTGCCATAATGTCCCATACGCCAATCCCCTTCCAGGATCCAGAATAACCAGAGTCGTGTATAGGATACAAATCGAATGCTCCGAATTGATGCATCATTTCATGCAAAATCGTACCGATCCCATTCATACCGTGCCGCATTGATGACATGGTATAATGCTCAAAGACATGATCTCCTTTGTCCAACGGTTCGGAGAAGGATGTAAAGTGCGACCAAATGCGGTTGGTAGAGCCGCTACCTTGTTCCTGTGCAAGTGTAGAATGAAGGATGAGGAATCGATCAACAGTACCATCTTGGTTCAGATCATAGGATTCATAGGTCGTTTTCTGCAGCGACTTGACCGCAAATTCAGCAAGCCTTGCCGGCAAAAATTCTGTACCGTCTCCGTAATCTCGCCCATTACTTCCATCCGCACCATAGGATGCAAGTGATTGAGGTGCCCGCAGAATAGTGTCGTATACGTCGATTGTAATTTCCACGTCTTCGCCGACTGCTTGCGATAAATAATCATCAGAATATACCTTAAGTTGATTTTGAGTGTCTTCAATCCATTCATTGGAAAGGGGATTGGATTCAAAGTCGACCAAAACAACCAACCAGGTTTCATTTGTTTGCAACCCCACAAGTCTTGATTTATCGGTTTGTGGCTCATTGATCTCAATCTCAAAGAGACTGTTGACTTCCTCAGAGTACATTTGAGCAGCAACTGCAAGAAGGGCGCAAAGGGTCATACCAATGGCTTTACCCCTTTTCCCCATGGA
>CALBFP010000175.1 GCA_937894115.1 uncultured euryarchaeote | reverse complement strand
AAGCAGCACCGATTGCGACGCCTCCAATCATTCCAAAACCGATGATGTTTTCCATGGCTTCGCTTACAAAGACAAACAAAAGTGCACCGATTCCAGTGAAGATTGTATTTCTGAATGTCTTACGCAAATTCGAATCAATTCCAAACACAGTATCCTTTAGAGTGGCGTGAACAAACATGAGTGCTTCAAAACCAATGGCTGCAGGCGTGATAACGAGCGTGAAACTCCAGATGAAAAAGAGGGCTCTTTCAAACGTGGTTGGGTCCGCTCCATATTGGACACTGATGCTGTCCGCGAACTCAAAAAATTCGCCACCGTTTAGTGCAGGCATGAGGGCCAACACTATGAAGAAAAACAGCAGTTGACCAATGACTTTTCCGAGGAATCCTATGTAAAGAGAGCGGGAAGGTAGCGTTCCATATGTTGTCGTTCCTTCCTTATCACGCTGACTCTGCTTCATCGAAGCACGAAGAAACAGTAGACCAATGAGAGAAAATATCGGACCGAGTAATATTATGCCCCAGGACCCGGCTGGTTCGTCTACAACAGGTTTGTCAAAATCTCTAGAACATGTCCCGATATCTTCTGCAAAACCTGTCACCCGATCCGTTATTGAACCCCACCAATTTTTGATTATTGGTTCACTACCTGCCTCGTTGCATATAATCCAAGAGGCATTTTCAAATCCAAATCCTTCCTGACCTCTCAGGGCAATCCAGATGAGAACTCCTAGAGCTGGTGCAAGATACCAAACATGTTTTTTCAGTGCATCATTGTGGAGACCTGAAAGTAGATTCACTCGATAATATATCGGGAAGGAAAGATACAGCAAGATGGATGTAATTTGAGCAACCATGAACGGTTCCATCTTTAGTGGAAAAAGTATGTCCCAAAGGCCTTGCCAATGCGATGAGTAAGGAAAGACTTCCAACGCCAAAAACGATGCTTTGATGCCTTCACAAAACAACAGAACAGCCATAAATCGGTTTTCTACAGATTTTGTGTCTGCTTTGAACACTAGATATGAAAGTCCAATCATCCAAACCAAAACCACCAAGGAGAAGACGGCCACAATATGATAAAAACCGTACAGACTTTGTGGTGAGAACGCACTAGCATAAAAATCCGCAATGCTGCTCATGGGTCAAACTTTACTCGAATACTTATAAACGATAAGGGGGTCATCCCGATGTGAGATTCGGTTTCTTGACCTTCGATTGAAATCTCAACATTGAAGATTACGATAAGGACGAAATCGAAACAATCATTCTTCAATTTGTGAAATCGCTGAGGAAGTTCCACATGAGTCGATACGTATCCGTTCCATCAACTTGATTCGGCCATGTGTGTTCTTGAGCCTCCATGCCATAGTGTTCAATTCGAACTCCACCATCACAGTCGGTGTGAACGATGTGTTCCACATCATCACCACCAAACAAATGGGAATGTGTGTCTTCGTTTTGGCAATTCGAAAGTTCAGCCCAATAATCGATCATGCCGGGTATGTTGCTCATCGTTCCCACACCTTCATGCTCTCCCTCTTTCCAATCCCAGTCATCATCATAATCGATGATGTAATCCAACTTTCCGTGTATGTGCATCACGGCCATACTTCCAGTCAAGTCGCAAGACTCTGGGCTCACTGGCATTGTTCCAGCGAAGGATGCCACTGCAGCAAAGCGGTGATTTAGTTGGCATGCAATCTCATACGTGTACATCGAACCTAGGGAATAACCAATGCCGTACAATTTGTCCTCGTCCACACAATAGACCTTCGAGAGTTCATCTACAATGGCCTCTGTGAAATGGTTGTCGTCTTCAGATGTCGCTGCAGTGTTGAGGAACCAATCGCCTTCAGAAGGGGTTCTGTCGCTCTCTGCAATCGCATAAGCCATGATAAACTTCTCTTGTTCACCCAATTGATCAAATTCATCTTGCTGGCTGAAATCCTCTTCCGCATCGCCGCCACCGTGATAGGCAATGATGAGTGAAAGTTTCGTTCCTGCCTCTGAACTGGGAACGGAGAGTCTGAAAAATCTCTCCACATCATCAACCATCAATGAAATCATGGATTGCGAACTTGAGTTGGTTGGAACCATGCATGGGTTTTCAATTTCTACCAATTTTTCTCCAGTTAATGCTGTGTTGTTGCTGTTTGCAGGTTCGGTACATCCTGAGAGAGGAACAACCACCGCAAGAATTACCATCAACGTTGCCAACTTGTGTAAATCAATGACCCTCTCAACCACGTTTTGACGAATTGATGGTTTTATTTTAACCCGACGTGAGTTAACGCACAATGCCGCTTAAACAACCGCAAATGCATTTCTTTAGGATGCACTAAAATCAATTGAAGAACCTCGAGTGAATTTTGGGCTTGAAATCCTTTTTTCTAATGGCAATTTCGGACGCCCTAAATTTATGAGGTGGGCATGCTTCCGACGCATCATGGGC
>CALBFP010000174.1 GCA_937894115.1 uncultured euryarchaeote | reverse complement strand
GAATCAAGAACAGCTCGCTTGCACGCACCGGTCAAATTCCCTTCCGGTATTGTTAATCCATGCCATCCGGCCATGATTTTGCTTAATCCATCTACTGCGTCTTGTGGAAGGGTTTCATTTGGATCCCATCCATTGGGAATCCACATCGCGTCGATATCGACGATTGAGGTCAATAGAGGAGGTAGCATTGAAAGAGCAAGGTGGTGAACGAATGCGCTCTGTTTTTCTTTTGTCGCTTTGAGCGATTGCAAATCAATACCAACGATGGGTCCGTGTTTGAACATCAAACGGACCCAGCCTTGATTTGAAGGAACACTGTTGAGAACGTCTTCTGCGCGAATGTCACCAGCAACGTGTACCTCCACTCCATCAATGTTCTCGTGTCTAAAATCAAATCGAGAACGTTCAAGCACGTTTTCCAACCAGCCTTCGGGAGGCGTAGGGTTTGGTCCAGTGCAGACAAAGCCGCCATCCCATGAGAAAAAATACATGCCTTTTCGAGCGTGTTCTTCCCAAGGCAGCATTCGCAATGTAAGATTCTGGTGGTTCTGCAATCCAGCCAGATATCCCTGCTTTCCATCACCGCGACGAATAAACGAACCCGATCCAAAATTTGGAGATTTGAAATTACCTACGAGGGAAATCTCCTCATCGTGCGCTGCATGCAAAGACCCTGCAAACGCTTTACCAACCGGATCTCCACGCTTGGCTAGCATCCGCTTTGAGAGCCACTTTACATCGTCTTTTTTAGCAACGATTTTATTCAAATCTTGCAAGGTTTTGGTGACAGGATCCCGGCGCCCCCAACTAAGTCTTCCCTTCCATGCCATCGTTGGAAGATATGCCGTAGGATCGTCAAGGAGGTGACGCAACTGGCGTCGAATTCGCTTAGCAGTGGCATCATTCGCGTGTTTTGTTCCACGCATACGCATCCTCTGTTTTTGGCCAGGGAAGGATACTTGTGCAGGTCGTGCCATAAGCCCGTCATTCCCCTCCAACCCGAGGTCTCGCTTGAGGTCTTCCCCCCAAATATGTCTATGATGCAGGAGCCCTTCCTCTCTTCATGGCCGTCGTGACGGTGCTCGGTATTGCCCAAGACGGGGGACGTCCCCAACCAGGATGTGTCAGGTTGTGCTGCAAGGACCTCAACTCAGAGGATATCAGAAGCCCGGTTTCTTTGGGTATCAAAACCGATGAAGGAAAATCCATTTTGTTCGAAGCAACGCGAGACCTTGGTCGCCAACTCCTCATTTTCGGGGTTTCTGAAATCGACCACTTGTTCATAACCCATGCACATCTTGGCCATGTTGACGGACTGGGTTTGTTCGGCCGAGAAACCATGTCTTGTCAAAACATCCAACTTCACTGCAGTCCATCGATGCAAAACCTGATTCGAACAACTCCTGCATGGAATCAACTCCTCCAACAGGGTGTGTTGAAATTTGGTACGTTCCCCCGAATTGAATTTGACAACTTGGTTGTTGAATTCATACCAGTCCCCCATCGAGCAGAACTTTCTGATGTACATGCTCTTGTCCTACGCGGAAAACGAAAATCGCTTTTGTTCATGACCGATCACGATTCATGGGACGAGACGCTGGCTGCTCACGATTGTTCATCAATTCGGGAATTCTTGAAGAAGTTTGAAGTTGATTTGGCCTTCCTTGACGCAACGTTTTGGTCCGGTGATGAACTGATGAAACGAGACATGAGTGAAGTACCGCACCCAACCGTTCAGGAATCGTTGGCACGTCTAGGAACTCGTCAAGACTCCGATCCCGAGATCTATTTTACTCATCTCAATCATACCAATCCATTGCACAATGAAGCCAGTCAGGAACATCAAACAGTTATTGAAGCCGGTTGGAAGGTCGCAAGAGAAGCTCAGAAGTTTACGATTTAACTTCGGTAAGTGTGTGTTTGAGCTCGATTACATCAATGCTCCAATCAATGGACTCATCATTATCATTGTTTGAGCAGACCAATCCATCGCCGCTGTTCACATACAGATTTATTTCAAACTCGTACGCTCCGTTACCGATTTCACCACCCGCCAGCGTGTTGTTAATACTGGCTCTCGAGTTTTCTATTGTGCTTCCAAGAATCGAAGTATCAACCCAGAATATTTCAGTACTCATCAACGCTCCAGTACTGCTGTTTGTGACAAATTGGTCGTCGATACCTCCGTTTATACCAACCTCATCATCTTCGGTTGACGCCAATAGATCGCAAGCCTGTTCGTTGTCAACATGAGCGATGTTAAAGGAAAAACCGATGATGTTGCGTGCATCAAAGTCGATTGCATCTGGGGCCCCGCCAACCATGACCTGCTCACCATCCTGCATCAGTTCAGTTCCGGATGCAATTCGGTAATACTCATACGATCCTTCCACCTGATAAGCACCGACAACATTGGATGAATCGTTTTCTGAACTGTCTGGCGCATTCAATGCGTAAGCAATTTCAGCCCCACCCGCCAACATGAGCAACGCGATACCAAATACAGAGGCCTGCTTTTTTCCTAAAGAGGGGTGGTTTGAGTATCTTCCAAGTGCAGCAGAGTCAGAGTCGTTGCGGAAGGCGCACATCAAGAAGTGCGCAACGAATGCTGCGCCGACACCTGGAACGGACGGAAACACATCTTCAGCCAATCCAGTTAAGGTCCAAACAATGACTCCTGAAAATGCTGAAATCATCATCACGATGGAATGATATGTGTCCGGCTTGTATCCTGCCCAACGAATGATGAGGAGAGGTACGAAAGTACCGCCAAGCCCGTAGACGGCCAACACGACGAGCGTAAACACCGAGTCGCCGCCAGGAACGTAGAGACCTGCGATTGAAATGAGGGTTGCAGCGGCAGCAACATAGAGCGTGACCTTCTTTGTGGTTTTGTGATCCTCTCGCCATTCAGGTTTGATGTCGTCGGTGATTGCAGCCGTGCAGGCAAGTACTTGACTGTCTGCGGTTGACATGGTCGCTGCGAAGATGGACGCGAGAATCATCCCAGCACCGAGTGCAGGTAATGTATCCATTGCCAGAACTGGAAGACCCAATTCGGCGTCGAAGTTACCGTCGGTAAACAGCACACGACTGGCAAGACCAGCAAAGAACATCAAGGCGATAAAAGGGGTTTGCCAGACAAAGAACCAAACCATCGCTTGCTTGCGGTCTTTGTCCGTTTTCAGCGTCATAACCCGAGAAACCACTTGAGGTTGCCCAGCAACACCCAGCCCTCCCAAAAAGAACGCGAACATGTACAGTGTGATGCCGAGTGAAATATCGGCAGGCAAGAAATTGACGAGTGCTGGGTTTTGCGACTTCAAATCACTCTGCATTCCGGAGAATCCTCCAACTTCACCAAGTGCGACCCAGCACAGAATAACCGATCCGAGAATCATTACGCACGATTGCGCAGCATCCGTCCAAATAGAGGCTCGAATACCTCCAGCATAACAGTAGGCGACGACGAGAACGAATCCAATGAGGATGCCAACCAGTTCTGGCCAGTTTAGCATGACAAAGAGTGCTTTTCCTCCGGCGGTCAATTGAGCAGCCGCATAAATCGCAAGGAAAAAGACCGAAAGAATTGCTGCAAGCTTCGCCTCTGGAGCTCCTGCTTTTTCAGCAACCAGTGAAGAAAGAGAGCGCACGTTCCGATTGTTTCCTTCGGTCTGGATGAATTTGTACAACCAAGCCCAAGCAACCAACTGCCCTATTGTAGATATGAGGCCGATCCAGATTGCTGAATAGCCCATAAGGTAGATGAAGCCAATAAATCCAATGAACATGTAACCAGAGTTCCACGTACTGACTGCAGAGAGCGCAGCCAGAGCGGGATGCATCCCTCTTCCAGCGACCAAATAGTCGTCAGTAGTGTCCGTTTTCACAAACATACTTGCGAGACCAACTGCAGCAAAAAATCCGAGGAAAACGAGAAACGAAACTAGAACACCGAAGTTTGTTGCATCGGGAAGCGCATAGACCATGCCAACCATTGCAGGAGGCCCTAAAACAGTAATACTCGCTGCAGCGATGATTCTAAGCGGTGTGTATGCAGTGTTGTCTTTGATTGCTTTGTAAAAACTCTCCTTAGCCGGCGCGGTAAACAGAGCCAAATGGGCAAGTGCGAGAATTTGCAATTTACCAAACATCTCCAACTCGCCGGTCTCGACGTAGGTAAGCGTGAGCGGTATGAATGGATACATTCCTGCGTAGAGGAGTACCCAAGGCTGATTGCGGAACAGCAGTAAGGAGGCAATGGTAAGATCGACGATACCTACCAGAACCAAAACAGCAGGGCCCCACCCAGATGGGAAAATAACCTCGACAACTGGGATGTATTTCTCAGTAATGAGCAAGGTTTTGAC
>CALBFP010000173.1 GCA_937894115.1 uncultured euryarchaeote | reverse complement strand
GATACTGAACGGTGTAAATTGGTCTGTCTGGATGCTCGCATGCCGCTATCTCACAGTGCTTTGCCGAGGCGACAACATTCAATTCTCCTGCATCGATAACATGTTCCTGATGAGCAAAGGATGCAACGACGGACGTTCCGTCATGGTTTTTCACCTCTGCGACAAAATGAGAATCCGTCGGTTTGCGTACAACACGTCCGCCGAAGGCATGAGCAATGATTTGATGGCCAAAACAAATACCGTACAACGGAACAGTAGTATTCCGAATCAAATCGACGACATCGTCCATCCAGTTTTCCCACATTGTAACGTTTCTTCGAGAACCCGTGATAACAATGGCATCAGCATCAACCGGATTCATTACCACAGTTCCAAAACCGTAGGCGATTCGGTCTGATGTATGTGGTGACCAAAGGAAAATTTCGCTTGGTGTGAAATGCCGAACGATTTCGCTTACCCCGACTCGACCAAACGCTTCACGCTCAGCAAGGAGATCAACAACCAGCAGACGCATAGACTCACCTCGGATTGGCAGCCATTGAATGTTCTTCTCCTGTGCAATTACGATTGAGGAGGTACAATGTTGCGTCCGTCGCCCATCTTGGCAAAGCGACCTTGCTCTCTCGGATGAACGATATCCGAAGGACCCCATGGCCATCCTCCAAATTGGGTTCGTCGATAATCACTAAACGCTTGATAAATCTCTTCAACTGTGTTCATCACGAACGGTCCGTGCTTTGAAACAGGTTCAGCGATTGGTTTGCCTTGGAGAATGAGGACTCGAACATCTTCCTTGCCTGCGTTGATGATTGTCGGTTGATCAGCGTGGAGTTCCATCCCATAGGTCGGCTTCAGTTTGTGTGACTCAACGGTTGCAATTCCTCCGTTGATGTGATACATCATCCGGTTGGCGTCTGAAGAAGCTGTAGGAAGTTCAACCGAACCGCCTGCTTTGACCGTGAGGATGTAAAGAGCGACTTCGTTGTCAGGGTTGTTGGCCCATGATGCACTGGGAGCGGGTGGTGCTGTGTGTTCATTCCATGTTCCGGAAATCACTCGTACGTCACCATCAGCAAGTTGGATGTGTGGGACTTCATGCGCCCAAATCATCTCGTAACCTGGACCTGTCATTTTGTCCTTGGCAGGAAGATTGATCCAGATTTGAAACAAATCCAATCGATTGGGTTTGTCCCGATTGACCAACGGGAACATTTCAGAGTGTTGAAGTCCTGAGCCAGCTGTCATCCATTGGACGTCACCAAACCCGTATCGTCCGGTTGAACCACCTGAATCAAAATGGTCGACCAGGCCTTCCAAAACCACTGTAATGGTTTCAAAGCCGCGATGTGGATGCGCAGGGAATCCGGGGACGACTTTGCCGTGATACATTTTCCAATCGTTGGTTTCGTCGAAGTCTGAGCCGATGTGACGACCAATCAGCGGCTCGTTTGGTCCTTGAAGTTCATTGCCCTCAGGATAGAGATCGAGATGATGGACGCAAAACAAAAACGGGTCGAGCGTGTTTCGAACGAAACCCATCGGATGATTTGATATTACAGACTTCGACATAACCTGTGAACCTCACATATTCTTCTTATAAGATTGTATTAATTTGGAAAATGAACATTTGAATATGGTAGTAGTTTAAACAACACTATGGAACACAATGAAATCTACCAACGGATTACTTCAATTTTGGAAGGGGAAGACGATTGGGTCACGGCAATGGCAACGGTAGTGTGCGAAATGCACAATGCATTTGATCATTATCATTGGACTGGATTTTATCGAACGACATCACCTGGTATGCTCAAGATTGGACCGTATCAAGGAGGGCACGGGTGCCTTCACATCCCG
>CALBFP010000172.1 GCA_937894115.1 uncultured euryarchaeote | reverse complement strand
ATTCATATCATTCGATACAGACACTGAGAAATAACCGATTTCAAAGTTCGAAAAGGGATTGTTACATACTTCAAAATTGACATCATAGCTATTTTCAATCTGTGTGCACTCAATGGATTCTACTGCGATGTTCATACATGCAGTGGGTTCGGATATCGAACCACTTGGACACGAGAATCCATCGTTAAAGCTTACAGGTCCTGAATTGGTGTCAAAAATGGGAGTTCCGATTCCTGATGTCGCATCCACTTGATACGTATTGTCACTCGAGGGGCCAATCCAACTGTTGCAGGTACAAAAAATGGATCCGTTTACATCAGTATATGCGGCGCCCCAATTAGAGCAGTTTAACCCACTGCCTCCGACGGCGTCACCTGGGTTTCCGACATAATCCGTCGTACCATCCGAGGGGTCAATCCATACCAATTGCTGCATGTTTTTGTCGACCCCGTAAAACCGGCCGTCTGCATGCCTCAAGGCAAAATCATCTTGCGAGGCTTGTGATGCATTTCCGGTCAAGAAGTAGGTGTAAACCACGGTCCTTGTTACCACGTCGACAACATTTACCCAGTTCTTTTCTCCTTGCCTAATGTGGAGCAGGTGAAATGTCAAGGACGGAGGCAACGGAATACCTGCACTTGTCCATGCTGCAGTTACGTTAGAAATTGCATCTGACTGGTTGATTTTGGTGAAATCACCTTGGTCGGATAAGATTTTCAGTGCACCGAGATTTGTTCCTGAAGTAGGATGGAAGTCCACGTCTTGGGCGAATACATTGAGAGGGTGGTTTTGGACCTGACCGAGGTCTTCAACACACCCATCCGCTCCTATTCGGACGAGAACGATGTCATCATCTGCATCTCGAGCAAACCCGTATGCATAGTTGTCCGCCTCGTTGTAACCTGCAGCGTTCATGCTGTCTTCCACATCAGATGGTGCGTTATTGCCATCATCGTAATTGAAGGGCAATGTGGTCCATGATCCAGGGTCATAGGGGTTAAAGGAGCCTACTTGCCCTTGCCCTCCAAACACCTGATAGAGGTTTTCCTCACAGGCTATTGGCTCACATTCCGTTGAGTCCTCCTCGCATTCAAACCAAAGCTCATCTCCGCACACGGGGATCGTGTCATTAAGAAAACTGATTTCGACTGAAACAGCCCCGAGAACAGGCAAATCAGGACAAATCGTAATGATATCGGTCAGCGAGCCTGTAGGAATACTTCCACTGTTGTGGCTTACCGTGATTCGCATGGGGTCGACAACGTCGATAGAATAATCTGGATCGATAAGATCGAAATCGCAGGGATGTCCGGGTGTGTGAAAATCAAGGATGTTCGCGGAGGTGGTACTGTTGTTCTGAAAGGATATGGTGTGACAGCAGTATTCTCCGGTCGGATAGATGCTAAAATCGATATCACAATCACAATTTTCAAGTGTAAAATCCAGATTGTTTGATGTGCTATAGCATCCGAAATTATTACTAGCGGTGAGAGCGTAGTTACCAGATTGGTTGAGTACGGCGCATGAGTCGGTTCCTCCTGGAATTGCGCTTCCATTGTAGAACCATTGATACGTACTTAAATCGCCTGGCGCACAGATTTCTACTGTATCACACGATGAGTAACAGCCACTTGGCACGGTGCATAGATCTGGAGCAGGGAAGACCTCGAATGTTTCAGTATGTGAGCATCCTGCAGTGTCGTAGCCGGTGCAGGTGTAAATGCCTGCATTCCATGTTTGAATTTCTGGGCCATTTTGTCCGGTGTTCCAATAAAAGTCGATTGCATTAAAGGCGCCTTGGTTGAGGACCTCAATGGTCACCTCTTCTCCGGCGCAAGGGGGATTGTTTTGAGAGGTAAGATCGAACGCAACACCCATTACCCATTGGGTCGCCATGGGATTTGATGAATGAATACAACCGCTTCCATCGGTGACCTCGAGGTGAATCTCAACGAGGTGAGGTGCGGTTCCGAAATAATCAAATGACGCTTGATTTGTAGCCGCTAATACGCCGTCTACATACCATGTTGGATTGTTCAAAAAGCCATTGTACATATATGTTGCGATCCCATCACCGCACATGAGCGTTGGGCCTGAGAAGTAAATCTCCTCTTCCTGCAGTGCTTGTACCAATACCGGATCGGATTGCACTGTACATCCTTGGTATTCGCCTTCAACGGTATAGGTCCCTGCATAGACTGCTAATTGATTCAGGGTGGGGTCGATGGGCGCCCCGAAAGCGTCTTCGTTCAGTCCCGCTCCATTTTCGTCCAGCCATTGATAAGAGGTGAAATTCGACGGAGAAGCGGTTAGGAGCGCAATTCCCGGATCTGGACAGACGATTCCCGGATCTGGATCTAGGGTAAGGGCCGGAGGATTGATGACGTTGATGGTAAAGGTCTGTGAACTGCTGCAACCCAAAACGTCAAACGCAGTGATTTCAATTTCATTATACACCGGTGGGAGCGGCTCGTTCATGGCGTAGCTAATCTCGCTTTCTCCCTCAATTTCAAGTCCGTCGGGAAATGCCCACAAGTAACTCACTGCATTGGTGGCGGCAGTGGTAAACAATTCCTCAGTGCCGACACAAACGGGACTGTCATAGGATAATGAAGGAGTGCCCACAGAGCTTAAGTTGATTTGTTCAGAGATCGTCGCTGTACACCCGGCCGCATCTGTCACTGTTAGTTCCACGTTATGTGTTAAGCCTGAACTGGGGGAATATGTGTGCAATGGGTTTTGTTGATTGGAGGTTGTGCCATCGCCAAAATCCCATTCCCACTGGATGATTGAATTGTTCGGATTCGGATTCTGTAGGTAGGTTGAAAAATCATTGAACTGAACCTCTAAACAACCAGTTATGGCATAATTGAAGGCAGCTGCAACCGGTATGCACACACCAATCTCCTCTGTGATTGTGCACGTTTGATTAGGATCGTTCGCATCTGCGACTCCTGCGAGGACCTCGATGATGTAGCAAGATGCTGTACCGTAGGTGTGGACGCTGGAAGCAGTCGATGGTGAGCCGTCACCGAAATTGTAGCTCGCATTGGAAAAGGAAGTCGCACCAACGATAACTTCTACATCATTACACGATTGGCTTAAGGAAAGGTTCAATGGTTCCGATGGTGTGCAGCCGCCGGTTCCGGTTCCGCCCCCTGTGCCTCCTGTACAATTTTCTTCCACAACGCTAAATGAATCGCTAGCAGTGCAACCTGATGCAGGATCTGTGACTTGCACGTTGTAGGTATATGTTCCCGGTACATTCTGAATGGCATGGCTGATGGTGCTCGGTCCTGCCGGGCCCCCGTTCCAACTGTATTCCCAATTTGGATTTTCCAGTGTAAACAAATCAAAGGTCGTTTGCGGCGTTGGTAGACAGATTGGATTGGGTTGAGGCGAGGATATGGATGCCGTAGGCCCCGGCCATTCGTGCACTTCGAAATAGGCATTTGCTTCACAACCATAGACGTCTGTGACCTCCAATTCATGCATTCCGGCTTGTCCTGCAGTGTACATGATTGAATTGCTTGATATGCCGTTTGGCGCTGTCCATTGGTACGAAACAAATCCGGAGGTTCCTGTCAAAGTAACAGGTTGATTCGCTCCTGAACAGAAAAGTCCTGACTGGGTTATGCTGGGGGTTGATGGGTTCTGGATGACAACGGCAAAAGAATCTGATTCTGTGAGGTCACAGATGTTGGAAGTGGCATGCACTGTGGCATTTCCTGCCCCAGCTCCCCATTGCACCGTACAATTCTGTCCTCCTTGTGGCGATATGACGTTTCCTGCTTCGGGCGGGCTCACCGTCCAGCTAAATGTTTCTCCCGGCTGAATGCTTGTGAGACCAATATTGTAATCGCTGGTGGAATTGGCGCAAACGGTTCCGGGCCCTTGTATGGACGGTGTTTGCGGTAGGTCTAAAGAAAAACTATTGGATTGCGAAGCAGAACAAAATGGACTGGTCGTTTGGCTTGCGTACACGGTGATGGTTTGGTTGGTTCCACCGGCATTCCACTCTACTGTTGCGCTGGTTCCTGAGCTGCTGAGAACCGTTCCGCCACTCGCATACCAAGAATAGTATACATTTCCTGCGGGGTTGTCGATGAAGTAAATCAATGGCTCACCGGCACAACCATTGCCCGGTCCCTGAATGGACGGTGCTTCAAGCTCAGTTACAACGACTGTATGGCTGATAATGTCGTTACAGAAAGCACTTGGATCAGTGGGCTGTGCAGTGACTGTATAAATCCCGGGTCCTGGCCAATCAATTGTACACGATAAGCCACCACAGTTCATGTTGGCGTATGGATCAACAAGCCATATCGCATCGCTATTGACATCAAAATGGGATGAAGCCCCAGCACATGCGCTGCTTGAAGGAGGCGCCATGAATTGAAATTCCGGCAAAATGGAAACTTCCAAGTTTCCGAAGCCCGAACAATCTGGGAATTCGTGGCCATCCACTTGCTGCAAGAATGGGCTAGAGTAATTAACCTCAATCGATCCGTACCCGGTACTTCCCCATACAACGGTGACTTCATTATCATCGACTGTATACGATTGCGCTCCTGAAATCACCCAGTCGTAAACTACATCCATCCACTTGGGAACGGCATACGTTGCCACTTGATTTTCGCAAACGACAGCAGGGCCATCAACGAGTGATTGTGTCGATACGATGGGCACTTCGACGGACGTTGGAATATCGCACAGGTCGGGACAGTTGTTTATTGACAATTGCACTGTACCTGTTGGACCTTCGCCCCAAACCACACAGATTTCAGGGGACCCGTTTCCGTCAATTGCTACAATGTTGCCCTGGCTATCGTAAGCCTCCCATGCATATTGGGCGCCTGGACATCCGGAAGGGGTTGAGTAGCAGGCACTATCTCCTGCACACAGGGTGGAGATGCATTCAATTACCGGGCCTTCAACGTCCAATATTTCCATAGTAACGTTGGCTACGTCCGTGCAGCAACAAACAACCACCCCAGAATCATTATAGATGGGAGCCGTGATGGTAAGCAACACATCGTAAATGCCGGGTGAAGTATAAGTGTGCACTGGATTCACCATCGTGGAGGTTGTCCCATCACCAAATTCCCAAAAGTGGTCCGCAGAGCTGGGATCTGAAGAACTAGTAAATTGAACGTCTGAATTGAGGCATGCTGGTGAGTTGACGTCTATGATTGCCTTCGGGGGCTCCAGAATGTCCACACATTGTACAATAGTTTGTGTTCCAACATCATTGGTAAATTCCAATATCACGGCGCCACTGCCAGCATATGGATCCCACAAAACAGAAATTTCGTTCTGGTTAGGAGCAGGCTGAATTGAACCACCGATGACCGAATAGTTGTAATCTGCTGTGGCATCAAAAATATACGTAACGGTGGTCAATGCTCCTCCGCAAACAGGCACACAAGCTGCTGCGTTGTCTCCGGGATCGTCAGGATTGGTTTGAGCGGCATCAGATAAATCAATGACGCTGCAATCTGATTTCGATTCCTCTTGGCATGAAATAATAATTGTCACTTCAGCACTGCACATTATGCCGTTTTCACCAATCAGTGTGTAGGTGAAGTAGTGCTCGCCACAACAGTCGAGGTTTGATCCATCCCCTGTGGGCGAGGATGAATTGATTTCAACTGTTCCATTCTGATTTAGTGATATACAAGGAGGTATATCGGATCCAATGAGTTCCCAGTAGTCTACAGCGATGACGTCATTGTCAAGGACGTTGTATAACACTGAAGAAATTTCATCGAGCGCTATCTCGAAGTAGTCATCAACGGCCTCGAAATACCCGGGCTCACATACTTCTTGCACTTGAGCGGAGGTTCTGAAAGGTACGAGTGCAAGCATTAAAACACTCAAAAACAGTGATTTGGTCATTCAGCAATATAGAAATTAAAAAATCAAAAATGGTCGACGAAAGCCGTTTTTTTGCACCTAATTGCATGATTTCAGTTAATTAAGGAGCGTCTGAGTTTGAGAATTTAGGTGCTCCGTCTGCGACATGTGGTTCTCGTGACGAGCACCCTTGTTTTTCGATGTCGCAAACTTGAGCGATATTGTCTTTATGAACGTGCGCTCTGTGGTCTTCGTTTCTCTATTGTTTTTCTGCGGATGTGAGCCGATACAAGAACAAATCATTGGAAGCTACATTCTTGATCCTGATCGTGGGTGTTCGAGTTGTCAGACAGATGGTCCTGCAAAAATGAGTTTTGAAGATGCCAACATTACAGACGGTATCCCGGGCTCCTACCGTTTTGAATTTTCGAACGGTGCGTTGCATTCTGGCACCTATGGTTTGCTCCAAGTCGATACGGTCATCGCGGTAGTCCTTTATCCAGATAGTGCCTCTAGTGAATTCGCAATGCTCATTGGGGAGACAGTGCGAACCGATTATCGAATAAGACGCAAGGCCGTAAAAGAGCGATGCAACGGGGTTTTTCGAGACTGTGTGTGGAACCGAGTCAACTGATTATGGCTCTGAATTATTTCAGAATTCTGGTCAGTTTATTACCATCACCTTCTGCAATGGCGCCCTACGTCCTGCGAACGAAATACTTACCCAGTAAAATCCTGCCTTCCGCCCAGCTAAATTAATTTGAGCGCTCGATGAATTAGTCCTTTCGGTAAAAATAAGCTGCCCTTCCGCACTAAAGACAGATACCAATAGGGGCTCACCAAATGTCGCACCTGAAACTTGAAAACCCCCACTATTTGGGTTGGGGAAAATTGCAAAGTCAATTCCCTCATCGTCGTCGGCACCTGTTTGAATGGAAGGATTACTTCCGTTAATAATTTTCATTATTCCAAGTTCCGTGTCTCCTCCGGCATCGGTGTCATTGAATATGACGTAGCCCCCGTCAATTAGGGCTCCATATTCTGTGGCGGAATTGACATCATCATGGCAAAAAACATGACTATTCAAGATTTCACCTTCCCAATTCACACAAAGTACCCAGCCCACCCAAACATCGGAGGATGGAAAAGGCATATTCGTATCGCTGTAATTGCTTTCATCTCCTGAGCCGCCGAACATGTATATACCATCAGTTCCAACCTCAATGCAATAGAGCTCATTTCTGATGTGAGAAAGGCTATAGCCCCTCGGATTTGCGTAATGGTTTAGCCAGATAAGATTTCCATTGGTGGTAATCGATGCGCAGGAATAATCAAATGGGTCACCTGCACCTTCTCGACCTCGATGACCACCATAGTACAATCTGTTGTCGTTGCCAATCGCCAGATCGTAAGGGTAGATCTCATTCGTGCCCTCAATGAACTCGGTCCACAACACCTCGCCATCCGTGGTACGTTTGGTGATGCACCAGCCTTCGTCGTACATCACTCCCGCAGTGTACAATGCGCCATTCGAATCTTGCACTGTGGCCAATCCGTATTCCGAATCTGAGATATTGGATGTCCACAATACCTGGCCATCTGTGGAATCAACTTTAATAACCGTTTCGGCTCCCGCAAAGACAACAAATACCGTGTTTGCTTCGTCGCCACCAGTGAATCCAGACGCATAAATGTTCCCATCGTCGCCTACCGTTGCAGATCTCAAACCATCGAATTCCCAATCGCTCCCGGGCTGATTAAAAGTTGTCTCCCACATCAGGTTTCCATCCGAACCGTCGATTCTTGCTAGCCAGCACTCCTGGGTAGCTCCTGCTCCACCTGTTACGACGTAATCCGGATCACCGTCGACGCCCATGAGCTCGGTTATTCCAAATCCAATGCGATTGTTGAAGACTACATCCCATATCAGGCTTCCATCCTCTCCATTGACTTTGTATATTCTTGCTTGATTTTCTGGCATCGAGACGCAGACCGCATGCCCGTCCTCATCGATAAGTCCGCGGTTGACTTTTCCTTCAGGCCCTTCGGTGAAAACAGATTCCCAAACAATGCCCTCATTGTAAGATGATTCATCGGGAAGCATTTGCCCAAAGCAAATGAGAGGGCACATGAGTATGGGGATGTTGAAATGATGGCTCATGTGCTGAAGTAAGAAAGCAATTATGAATTTTATGAAGGAGTATGAAATTAATCCGTCCTTAGTTTAGCGAAAATCATTTTTGCTAATGGGAGCATTTGGGCAACCGTTATTCAAAGCCGCTCGAACGTGGCTTCAAAGTTTTCTGTCCTGCAAGAATAAAGCAAAGGGAATTTGCTTTTTAATTTGAGGCTAGAAGCCGACTATCCTTCTATGATTTCGACCGAGAACGTCTCGCCTTGGGCAATCTGCGTTACGATTTCTATCCCTTCTGTGACTCTTCCGAAGCACGTGTGGTTGCCGTCCAAATGTGCAGTAGCCTCACGACTGTGCACGAGAAAAAACTGTGACCCACCTGTATTTCGTCCTGCGTGAGCCATCGAAAGGACACCCAAATCGTGGTACTGGTTGTTGCCGTCCAATTCGCAGTCGATGGTGTAACCTGGCCCTCCGTTGCCAATGCCATTGGGGCATCCGCCCTGAGCCACGAAGCCTGGGATAACGCGGTGAAATTTCAATCCTTCGTAGAAGCCTTCTTTAGCGAGTTTAACGAAGTTTGCGACCGTATGTGGCGCGTCCTTTTCAAAAAATTCCACGGTCATGGTACCGTGTTCGGTGGTGATGTTAGCGTACATGTTTATCAATTGCTGTGAATAACAAAGCCTCCCATAATGGAAGGCTTTTCGTTGAGCGAGAAACGAGACTCGAACTCGCGACCCCAACCTTGGCAAGGTAGCAGTCAGCCCTCCTGGAGAGACTGCAAATAAAGGGTATTTGAGGTGATGAATAGGGAAAACTGGCACTAAAACTGTCAGTACATGTCCTATTCAGTCCCTCGCCTGGTAAGAGACCAGGAAAACAAATACAGCATAGTCTTCTATGTCAATGGCAAGCGCTACAGAATCTCCAATGGGAAGAAGTTTGGTGTAGCCTTGAATCCCAACAAGGAACCACTGTCCAATCGTGAGCGCCTCGCTGAGGAGCTTAGGCTTCATGTATCCAGATCATTGAAGGAGGGGTGGGGTCAAAGCCTCAAGCCCACCTCGACCTTGATGGCTTCAATCGAAAGATTTAAGTCCATGCCAGAGGCCAAGGAGACGTATCGAAAGTCATTCTTGAGCACGATGCTTAGGTTGGAGGCGTTTCTGAAGCAAACCAAGCGGTCGAACAT
>CALBFP010000171.1 GCA_937894115.1 uncultured euryarchaeote | reverse complement strand
GTCAAATGGCTGTTATCACTTGCTGTTGTTGGCCCAGGTATGGCTTACACGATGACGGAACAATCCTCCTATGCGTCAGCGATGGAGAACTGGGGCCTTCCTACGGGTCTTGAGTGGATTCTTGCCGTATTCGTTACTGGGCAATTGTTCATTGCACCACTCTCGTGTTTCTTCTTGGCACGAACTGGAAACGTCGCCTCGGGCTTGTTCATTGCCATGGGTGGTTCTGCAATCCTTGTTGCGAATCCGGATGAAATAGCACAGTTTTCTGAAGTGTTTGGATGGCCGTTTTTCTTGTTCTGTGTTGCTCTTTCTGCACCGATGCTTTTGGTTTTGAAAAACAAAAAGAAGTTGCTCGATCCTGGTAAAGAACGACTTACTTGGTGTACACTTCTGGCAACAGCAATCATGGTTTACACAATCGCTGCAATTGTTCCTTCTGCGGGTGTAGCACTCATTGATGTGTCATGTGAAGAAGATGCGGGTGCATTGCTCAGTGAAGTGGATGTACTTGCCGGAGCCACGGATGCATGTGAAGCACTGCAGTACCGTTACGCTCCAATGCTCGGGATGGTTGCAGCAATCGGGTGGGCTTGGCCACGTGGAAAGAAAATCATTGATGACTTGAGTGACGATTTCTTGGATGGTTTGAAGGATTGATTGAGGAACAGGTGTTCAAATACTGAACTGGTTTTCTAACACCATGCGAAGACTCCTCTATGTTGCCGTTGTCCTTGTTCTGCTCCAAGGAAATCTCGGCTTGGATTCCGAACAAGAAACGGAAACACACGTCGTAACTGTGGACAGCACCAATCTTCGGTTTACACCATCAACGCTTACCGTTAACGAAGGCGATACGATTCGATTTGTTTGGGGTGGTCAAGCGCTTCCGCACAATGCGGTTGAAGAAAACGAAGTTTTTGATTCTGGAGATCCTGAACGTGAGCTCGATTACGGGCACGTCTTTGGTTACGAGTCTGCTGGAACGTACGATTTCTTTTGTGAACCACATGAAGGATTTGGCATGGTCGGTTCTGTGACCGTTCAAGATGTTGAGGCACCTGTCGATACTCCGCAATCTGTTGGAACTGCAACCAACGACTCAAGTTGGACAAACAACGGCCAATTCTTCCTCGCAATGGGCATGGTCGGTTTGTTTACAGCGGCCATGTGGCGAGCTCGAATCTACGACTGATCGATGACTGCATCGACCGGTTTGAGGTCCGATCCTTTCACTACCGTCATGTCACCCGTCATATCCCTCCAAGGGTCTTCTCCTCGAACGAATTCCTTTATGCTGGTTTTTCCTTTAACAAGGTCACGAACCGTGTGTTCGGCTACCAGAATACTCGGTAATAGGAACGAACTTGTTACGAATGCAAAGATGATTAACAGGCTCATCAGCATGAAGAAGTTTTCCAGTCCAGGGAAAGCGGCCAAGAAACCTGCGGAGATGCCCGCTACAGTTGTGATTGTGGTTTCAAAAATTGTTTGTCCGGTTTCCTCTATAGAATCGGCTATACCTTTGGCATTTTCACCCTCTTCTTGAATCCGATGCATCACGTGAATGGCATCATCAACACCAATTCCAAAGACGATGGTTCCGATCATTGCTGTGAAGATGTTAACGTTCACATCCCCGCTTTGCATCAAAAGAGGTTGCCACAGGATGACGACAGCAACCGGTACCATAGTGACGATTCCCAATCGGATTGAACGAAACACAACGGCTAACACAATGGTCAGGATGAGCATCGTAAGGATGGTCGTTCGAGATTGTGTATCATGGATACCTTCGTTGATATCGAGTGAAACAGGTAGTCCACCAGTCAATTTCGAGGTTCGAGTTTTTTGTAATTCGGGCGGTTCGGAAAGGATTGCATCGATTTCATCACGTAGATCAGAAGCGATGTTGAGGTTCATGTATGGTTGGTCAACATAGATGATGCCCTTCGTTTCTTGCTGATTGAGCAACATTGAACGAACTTCAAGCGAGAGCGTATCGATGGCAACATTGACCATATCTCGGCGTAGCCCTTCTCGACCTTCAGGGCCAGTTGCTTCAAGCCCTAACCAGAGATTGCACTCAATAGGGTCGTTGCTTTCCCAACATTCATCATGGAGTAAATCCCACAACGAGCCCTCATACAGGACCACATTATCTGTCAGTTGAATCGTTACAGGAATCGTCTTGAGGTAGGTGACGATGCTCGTTGTATTCGTACTGTCGACAGCATCGATACGCTGCTCTACACGGTCGATGGCATCCAATACTGGCAAGTCGCGAACGTTCGTGGTTCCATTCTCGTGTAAACGGTTGGTAGCATCGTAGACAAACATCGAAGTTTGTCCACTGTCGAATTGTTCGGAATACTTTGCAATCTTATCGAGCGATTCAATTCCTTCAGGAGCTTCACTCGATCCAGTAATGGGTTCGTTCAATTCATCCAAGTTCGCTATGCCATAGACGGTAACACTCGAGGTGACAAGGAGAATAACGAGGAAATAACGGATTGGAACTTTGCCGATGTTCTTCCACATGCCAGGGTTTGTTCGTTTGTGGAATTTGAGCATCCATGCAAGAGCAGGAACGAGAATAATCGAGAACAAGAGTGTTGACAAGATTCCAACCACAAGTGTAAGTCCAACGGAACGAATTGGTGCAATGTTGACGATGGTTGGTGCAATAAGAACTGAGAAACCAACGATGGTGGTCAAAGCAGAAAGGAAGACAGCAACACCTGTTGAGCCTGCCATCGTCGTTACACAGCGGATGTAGAATTCACGATCCCAAAGTTCAGGCTCTTCAAGCAATTCCTTCCCTTGACGCTTTCTGGTATTGTTTTCCTTGAGAATCCGCTCGATTTCTTTCCGCCGCACTTCTTCGATACGGTTGACCATGTGCAATGCATAGTCTACACCAAGACCGATGAGAATTGGGAACGTTGCAACGATCATTGGCGTAAGCGTCCATTTGAGGACAACTGATGCACCGAACGTAACGCCCAAGGCAAGAAGAATCGGCGTTCCTGTGATGATGACCACCTTTGCAGAGCGATGGAGGAATGAGATAATGAGGATGGTAAACAGAATCGAATACGGCATCATCTCAACAAGATCATCATAAATCGCATCTGAAACATCTTCCAACGTCTTGGTCAAACCAGTCACCGTCATCTCAGTCGATTGGGAATCTCCTGGACGGCTGTCGATAATATCTCCAAAATGATCTAGAAGCGCATCAAATTCATGCCATGGAGCAGGAACATCCGAACGCATTCCTACGATGACTGCCGTCGTATCCCATACACCATCACCATCCATATCGTTGGTTGGATCACCATCACCATCGCTGTCAACACTGAGGTCGTTATCGTTGGTATCTTTGATGAGCGCTTCAAATGAACCACTTGAATTGGCGATAATTTGGTCGATTGTTTGCTGGTCGGGGATAGCATAACGGCCACCTGGTGGAAGACTTTCGCATTGAAAGTCGACAGGAATCCGAGTGTTGACAGCATGTTCACACATCGATGCATTGAATCTTCCATCCGTTGAATTGATCTCCTTCATGATTTGAGAAGGTGAAATAATCCATAAGACGCCGTCAATTTCACCATAATCTCCTTTGTTGAAATCCATACCTCGTCCAACATTTGATCCTCCAATGTTGTCATCATCTCCTTCAATCCAACTTATTTCTCGAAGGATTTTTTCATCCGTAATGTTGTCGCCAAGACCTCCTCCTAAGCGTGCATTATCGGTTTGAATGTAAATGACAGCAATATCGGTCGACCATTCCTCTCGGACTTCAAGGAGAAGATCGGTCGATTCAGCTCCATCTGGAAGGAAGATTTCGACATCGTCTTCGATTTGATCTTGAAAATCAAGACCGCGTTGGCCAAGGAAGGCGGCGATAACAATGAGCAACAACACAAAGATTGCTGGTGATGCAAGGACGGTTCTGTACAATTGTTCTGTACGCTTTCGAGCATACGAATTGAACTCGCCTTGCCACTTTTCGAATTGGTCACGAGCAGGTTCCGTCTTCTTGCGAAAACTCTCGAGCATTGCAGAGAGTTGTCCTGCCATGATGCAACCACACGTATTCGCTTGAAGAACAATGCGACGATTTGAACTCAGTCAAGTCCAAATTCTCGTACCAAGAGGATTCGCAAGAAACCTCGTACCGTCTGAAGAATAAATCCAGTTGTAATCAGTGCCAAACCAAGTACACCAATCCAGACCGCAGTCAGGCCTTCTCCAAGAACAGTATCGATTTGTGTCGTGAATCCAGTTGCTGTATTCATTCCCATTGCAGCACCTGTTGCGAGAAGCCCTAGGCCAGGTATGCCGAGTGTAAGGAGCGGTTTCTTTTGCGAGAGAGATAGAAGTGCCCAAGAGAGTACGGTAAATCCGTGTGAAATGGCTGTAAAGTTCGATCCTTTCGGTACATCGTAGCGGATGATGGTTGGAACTTCCTGAATGCTCAGTTGCTTCTCCTTTGCATCTTCAAGCATTTCGAGTGAAAGTTCCATTCCATCTGCATCGAACCGAAGTCTGTCGATGGCCTTGCGTGAAAATGCACGGAATCCTGATTGTGTATCTTTGATGCCCAAATCACTGGTAAGGTTGCTCGCAGCGGTGATGACCTTGATGCCGAGACGGCGGTATGCCGGCATATCGTTTCCTTCTCCACCCTCGATGAATCGTGAACCAATCGTGAAATCGGCTTCTTCATCGAGAATCGGTTGAATCAATTTTGGGATGTCCGATGTATCGTGTTGACCATCCGAATCAAGAACAACCAAGATATCTGCATCATTTGAACGCATTGTCTTGAAGAGCGTTTTCAATGCAGCACCGTATCCTTGATTTCCACGATGTCGAATGACGGTAGCACCACATGCCTCTGCAATGCGTGCACTCGAGTCTGAAGATCCATCATCGATGCAGATGACCTCATCGACGTGACGAAGTGCCATGGTAACGACAGTACCTATGGTTTCTTCCTCGTTGTACATCGGCATGCCTGCAACGATACGAGGAGGCTCACACCCAGTCTCCATGTCAGAGCCTCGAAAATGGTGGATATATAGTTCTACTCCCGATAATCAGTCTTTTTGAAGTGAAAAGGGAGCACTGCTCAACCGGAATTGAGCAGCGCTCGGAAACATGGACACGCATGTACATGGTTGCAAACTTCACCGTACTCCTCTATCAATCAATCGAGGAGTTGTGAAACGGTCGTGACAGCTCGCTCACCAGCAATGACTCGCTGGAGTGCTGCCATGGACACAACGAGAGGAACGTAGGATTCCCCATCACTTGTTTCGTAGGTTTCGCAGTCTGCGAACGATGCGGTGTTGATGGACAACTTGATCGCTCCGCCAGCATTGCTGCGGCGTACGTATCCAACCAACATGGTTCGGCTTTCTTCGTTTTGCTTCGTTTCGGTTTTCTTGGTTTTACTCATGTTCAACACATCCCCTCACTTGGTGAGGTAAGGCGAACATTTTCGTCAAAGATTATCAAACAATCGAGTCAATTTCGAACAATGATTTCATCATAGAGTTTGAGATTCAACAGAATTTCACCAAAGTCTCTCGCATAAGCACACAATCTTCGTACGGATTCTGATATACGAAACAACAAGAGATCCTCTTTCGACAACCTCCGTGCTCCAACAAGTTCATTTTCAAATTCTAAAATTTCATGTTGTGTGGTTTTCAATATTCTTCGACACTCTTCAATTTCGAATGAGTTACGTGTCCTTATGTTGATCATCAGTTGCTTCAATGCTTTTTGCCATGCCACAAGTTGCGCTATTGGAGGCTGCTCAACATCAATTTCCACCTGTTCAGCATCTCTGATCAACCCAGCCATTTGGTAGGCATGGTCCATCATCCGTTCTAAAGTACGGGCGAGGTTGCTGTATTCCACTACTTGGTTGCGGGTTAACTTCAGCGCAGAAGCAACAAGATGCGAATCCAACGCAATGCTCAGTTGGCGCTCAACAAGGTAGCGCAGTGCATCAACTTCGGCTTCTCGCTCATCAATGTCCTCAAGCAAATCCGATTCTGGGGCATTTACCTTCAAAATAATGTCTTTCGTCAATGATGCAATGAGTGAATACATTCGATTGATACTCGCATTCAGTGGCATTTCTGCAGCACTGATGAGACATCTGAGTTCAATTCGTCCATCGGACTCATCCATGGTCTCAAATCCTCGAGTGTTTGACAAAAAGCGGCGGATTTGTTTTTGCAGTAACCGTTCACTTGTGTCTGAATGAAGGATTCGAATTGAATCTGCTCCCGAGAGATAAGCACCCATCAGATGGTCATGAACAGAACCTTGCGGGATGTCATCTGCCTTGATGGTGATGATTTTTTCTTGATTTGCCAACATCTCGAGTGGTGTTAATCGGAGTGCTCCACTCGGTCGCCAATCGACTCGAATCGAATCGCGTGGACTCAAGTCCATTTGCTCAATCCATGGTTTTGGTAAACTGAGTGTATAGGTTACTCCACCCGTTAGTTGCACTTTGCGAACATCGATCTCGCCTGGTCCGAACGCCATATCTCTCATCTCTTCGACTATTTTCATCTATATAGATTACATGGACTCTAGGTATTATACTGTATTGAGGGAGTCGCCAACATGGAACCAATCACAATGGTTGTTATCGGTTTAGCGTTGATTGTATGTGCCTATATGGCTTGGAACATTGGTGCCAATGACGTTGCAAATGCGATGGGTACTTCGGTTGGATCACGAGCACTGACGCTGAAGCAAGCGGTCATTATCGCTGCTATCTTTGAGTTCGCTGGGGCGTTCCTCGCTGGTGATGCTGTTACCAAAACGGTCCGCAAAGGAATTCTTACGGTCGATTTCTCGACGGTTACACCTGATATTTCTCACGACATTGCCTTTGGATTCATTGCAGCAATGATGGCAGCAGCGGTTTGGTTGACCATCGCTACTCGCTTCGGTCTCCCTGTTTCGACCACACACTCCATTATCGGTGGTATCATCGGTGTTGGTCTTGTTCTCGAAGTCGATCACAATGCAGAATACATCGATTGGGGGGTTGTTCAGACAGTTGTGATGAGTTGGGTTGCGAGCCCATTGATGGGGGCTTTAATCGCCTTCTTCTCCTACTACATCATCAAGAAATTGATTCTCGATTCGAATAATCCAGAAGAACGGTCGATGTGGTTAGCGCCGATACTTGCGTTCCCGACCTTCTTTGTTCTCGGTCTTGCACTTCAATTCAAAGCGCTCAAGGGCTTCTTTGCAAAGGCTGAATCCAATGGTTGGATAGCAGATAAGTACGCATGGATACCTGCGAAAGAAAACGGTGTATGGAATCCATTTGAAGAAGCTGCATGGCTTCCAATCAACTCACTCATCCTTGCAGCAATAATCGGAGCAATCGGTTCAGTCTGTCTTTACCTCGTCCTTCAAAAAATCGATATCAAACAAGAAAGCAATGGCTTCCGTGGTGTTGAGCGAATCTTCGTTTGGTTGCAGATCATTACCGCTGCCTACGTCGCCTTCGCTCATGGAGCCAACGACCGTTCCAATGCGATTGGACCAATGGCTGCAGTTTGGCAAGTACTTTCCAACGATACAGGTATGTTGATGGAAAAGGCAGAGATTCCACTGTGGCTTGTCCTTCTCGGTTCTGCAGGTATCGCCATTGGTGTCATGACCTGGGGATGGAGGGTTATGGAAACCATTGGAAAGAAAATCACCGACATTACGCCAACACGTGGTTTCGCAGCTGAATTTGGTGCTGCTACGACCATTCTCATCTTCTCTATGCCGTTCCTTGCAGTTCCAGTTTCGACCACGCACACATTGGTCGGTGCTGTTGTTGGTGTTGGACTCGCAGGTGGTGCTAAGGCCGTTGATTTCAGAGTCTTTGGAAAGATTGCAGCCTCTTGGGTTGCGAGTGTTCCCGTTGCCGCCTTTGGTGCTGCAACAATTTACATTGCCTCCGGTGGAGAGGATTTGAAGATGATTATTCTCCTACCAATCGCCTTCTTTGCGGTAGTTTTTGCTATGTGGCGGACTCGAGGTGCGGAAATCCATGTTGAGGATGCACTCTCCGATGCAGGTGGTGCAAAGACCGATGGACCAACACCGTTCGACATGTTCCACCACCATGCAGAGGTCGTTGAGACAACCGTCGAGAAGATGGTCATCGCAGTTGAGAAGGCTTGTGCAGGTGAAGATGCAAGCGAAGAAATTGAAGCGACCATCGAATCTGAATTCGCTGCTGACAAGGTCAAGGCAAGCATTCGAGATATTGTGCGAGAAGATCTACGATTCGGCATTGCTGCCGATTCCAAGTCCTTCCTCCACATGGTCAGTCGACAGGATCGTATTGCAGACTACGCACAGAATGTTGCAGAACAGTTGTCGTTCCGTCCACTCATGGAGGACGATGAAGCTCGAGAACACCTTGCAAAGATGGCAAAGGCTGTAGCAGAAACGGTAGCAACCTATGAGGATTTGATTGAAGCATTACGTGATTATCACATCAGTGGTCGCACCAAGGCTGGCGCTGACAAGGTTATGGGACTCATCCGAGAAGTCAATCTCAGGGAACACGAAGCCGATGTAATTGAGGCAGAAGCTGCTGCATTCGTCTTCACCAACGGTGAAGATCAACCACTCGCAGCCATGCACATGTATCGTGTTCTTCAGCGACTCGATGATGTTGCCAATGCATGTGAGAAAGCAGCCAACGCTTTCCTACCATTGCTGTCAAAGTGATATGAACCAATGTGCATCATGGCATAATCATCCTGATTAGGTTCTTGAGTGTGAAAAAGCCTGAATCAACTGAGGGTTCTACTTCAACCACATTGACAGATCCGGCGCAGTGGGAACGCTAGAGTCGTAACTCTCGTGATTTTCAAATTCAACTGACGCCTTGGGGCGCTTCCACCCAAGCAGGACTACAAGGAGCATGATGATGCTCAAGATGACGATGGTGATACTGTTCTTGGAGAGTTGAGAGAAATACGATGATCGTTCTTCTGGTTCGAATTTGATAGTTGGGACGACTTCCTTTTCCTCAACCGATGTAAACTCAACAACGATGGATTCACAACCGAAAACGTCATCTGTGACTGCGCATACTTCTCCTCTATATATTCCTGGAGACGTTGTTGTTACGGTGGCTTGGTAGGTTGAAATCTCGACTTGAAGGGGCTCCTCAAAGTCGAATAGAACGGTTTGCGTATCGGTGTTGGCATAGGCTGTAATCTCAACGTTCCTGTTGACTTCAACGACTCGACTGGAGTAGACAACAAACAAGATCTGCGGGTCGAGTGCTGGTATACCTTCATCGATCTCTCCATCACAGTTGTCATCGATTCCGTTGCGAATCTCCTTTGCATTCGGGCCGATGTTGGAATTGTTGTCATCGCAATCAAGGAACCAACGAGCACCATCGCCATCATTGTCCAAATCTGCAAAGAGCGGGTTCGTTCCGATGTACAATTCGTATCCGTCTTGCATTCCATCGTCATCGGTATCCGCATCTTGCCATTCGGTGTTGTAGACGTTGTATTCATCAACGTCAATTAAACCGTCGCGGTCCGCATCGGTTGTGAGATAATCTTCGTCAACCTCTTCATCGCAGTCGTCATCGATTCCATTGAGCCATTCGGACAAGCCAGGGCTTCTATCGGAATCGTTATCGTCGCAATCTTGGAACCAATAGTATCCGTCACTGTCGTCGTCTGGGTCGGCGTAGGTTGGATCGGAAAAGAACACTTGAACTTCGTCACCATCATCCATCCCATCGCCATCGGTATCTGGATTGTTCCAATCCGTAAATTGAACATGGAATTCAGCCCAGTCGCTCAATCGGTCGTTGTCTGAATCGAGATCTTTGAATCCCTCATCAACCCCATTTTCGCAGTTGTTGTCAATTCCATCGAGCAGCTCCGGTAAGAGCGGTCGAACGTTTGGATTGCTGTCGTTGCAATCTTGGAACCAGTACCAACCATCGCTGTCACCGTCATCGTCGAAAAGGAGAGGGTTGCTGAACGTGACGAGTACCTCGGTTCCATCGGTCAATCCATCAGCGTCCGTGTCGGATTGCAATGGGTTGGTAAAGAAAATGAGAACTTCCTGACCGTCATCAAGTAAATCACCGTCAGTATCCGGTTCGATTGGACTTGTTGAAGAATTAAAAATTTCAAAGCCATCCATCAAATTGTCGTTATCAGAATCTGGGTCGAGTGGGTCGGTGTTGTGGATGCTGGTTTCATCATCATCAGGGAGTCCATCATTGTCGGTATCGATGATTTCTTCCGCACCGTGAATCACCAATTCCCAGTGGTTCCATGTTCCCGTATCGCCGTTGTCACGATCGTTGACTTCGAGCGTCCACACACCATCGGACGACTCATCCCAGTGAAGCACTGAAGTAAACACCCATTCGTTGAAGTTGTTGTTGTTGTCGTTGTGCTGTTCGGCCAATCGAGATTTTGTTCCGTCGGGTGATGTAAGCGTGATTTCAAGATCGCCCCGAGCGGTGTGATCGGCATCAAATCGAACTTCAACAGATTCCACAAGAAGTCCAGCATCGACGTTAACAGTATCGGTAAGACCGTTCGCAGTGTTGTCTGGAATGGATTGAGAAACATCGATTTCACTGCTCGACCAGTTGTACTCCTGATTGACATTTGTCCAATTTCTGGCAATGTGTACGGCCAAACCTGCGTCGATTGCACCGTGTCCGTACTTGTGGTTCACGTCATGTCCTGCTCCATTGGTCGTCCAATCGCCATCGGTGGCGTCGTTGGTTCGTGCGCTGTGAACCAAAACGTGCTGAACGTCGCGATAGGTCAATGCAGGATTCGCTTCAAGCATCAGCGCTATGACGCCAGAAACCAAAGGCGTGGCGCTACTGGTTCCCCCGAAATTGTTGTTGATGTCGGATGAGGTATAGCCTCCAGAACCTCGTATGTCTGCTGTAGTGATGCCTTGAGAACCACCGCGTGAATGAGCAGCAACCAAGAGGTTGGCACCGTCTTCACTGTACCATGCTTGATCGCCGTAGTCTGTTATTGCTGCGACACCAATGGTGAATCGAGAGTTTGCATATCCGTCGTAGTTTGAGTTGTCATCGTTGTTGCGACCGTTTCCACCAGCGAGCGTAACAATGGTTCCCAATCCACCTCGGCCGAGGTACATGTTGTCCTCCAAAGACGCTTGCAACAACGGCTCAGGGCCGCTAACCACCTTCCCTGAATCACTGGGGCCCCACGAATTGGATGATACGGCTACAAGGTCCCTTCTGTGTCCTATTGCATTTGCTTCATCCTGGTCTGTGTTTGAGCATGCTATGAGACGAATTCCAATCAAATCTGCGTCCATCGCAGCACCTGAAATTCCGTAGTTGTTGTTGCCAATTCCCGCAGCAACCCCAGCTGCAGATGTTCCGTGCCCGTCGTTGGAATCAGGAGTTGGGTTCCCATCGTTTCCGCAGTAATCCCAATCGATGCTGTCTTGATAATTTGGTGCAAGGTCGTTGTGTTGGTGATCCACACCATCATCGACCACTGAAATCAACACACCGGAACCGTTGACGCTGTCCCACGCACCTGTGACATTGGCATCCTCACCAGGCGTACCACCGCCCTGTCCAGTGTTCTGCAAATGCCATTGCGAAGCGAACGAGGGATCGTTTGGAACAAACCGCGGGGTGTTGATGTGCGGTCGAACAATCGACCACCTAAGCACCTCATCCGTTTGGAGTAAGTTTTTTCTCACATCAAGTGGTTCGTCAAGGTGCAACACGAAAGCTCCTTGAATTTGCAAAGGCTGCTCAATGTCCTCCACTTCAAACGTCAAGGCATTCCTCAGATGTTCTTCTGTCAAGCCGCACATGGTGGGCATGTAGACAAGCCACGCATCGGATGCATCCGTGGCACCGTCACTCATCGCTCGAACAAAAGCGGTATCAACTCCGAAACTGAGTTCGCTCGGTTCACAGTCGATCGGTGTTGACTCTGGGATGGGATGAGCCTGTGTAATTGGGGCGAGAAGCGTCAGCAAAATGAGGAAGATGCCAACTCGCATGAACCCATTACAGAGAAACTGCCATAGAAAACCTTGCTTTTTCTGATAGCAAACCTTGACATGAAGGAAAGCAACGGCCAATCATGCGAAGTATTGTAACGGGTGGTGCAGGATTCATCGGTTCCCATCTCATTGACCGTTTGGTCGCTCGTGGAGACGAGGTTATCGTATTGGATAACCTTTCAAGCGGCAAGGCGGAGTTCCTCTCCCATCACGATTCTCAGGTGAAGCATGTCGATGTCGACATCACCAATTTTGATGCGATACTACCGCATTTCAAAGGCGTTGACGTTGTTTACCATCTTGCAGCAAATCCTGACATTCGTCTCGGTACACAAGTTACAGACACCGATTTGAAGCAGGGGACAATCGCAACCTACAACGTTGTTGAATCGATGCGAATCCACAACGTTTCGACCATCATGTTCGCGTCCTCATCGGTCGTTTACGGCGATAATGCGCCGATGCCAACCCCTGAAGATCACGGGCCATGCCTTCCCATATCGCTCTATGGTGCAAGCAAAAACGCAGGAGAATCTTTGGTGAGCAGTTGGGTTGGTACTTTTGGATTGCAAGGCTACATCTTCAGATTTGCAAACATCATCGGCGACCGTGGAACCCATGGTGTGATTTTTGATTTCATCCACAAACTCAAGCGCAACCCGAACGAGTTGGAAGTGCTCGGGGATGGCTTGCAAGAAAAATCTTACATGGAAGTCGGTGATTGTGTCGACGCCATACTCCACGTGATGGCAAACCAACATGAACCGCTTAATTTGTTCAATCTCGGTAGTCACGATACCTGCAGTGTTCGGCGCATTGCTGAAATCGTGGTTGAAGAAACCGGATGCTTGAATGCAGAAATCGTCTATACTGGAGGTTCTCGCGGCTGGGCAGGCGATGTCCCAAGAGCGATGCTGGGAATCGACAAAATGCTGGAGACAGGATTCAACGTCAAGTACAACAGTGAAGAAGCCGTACGACATACGGCTCGAGCATTGATTGAAGAAATCGGTCTTGACAACTGATTGGTTGTTCTTGAAAGAAACCATCGGTCTTATGGATAGGAAGGGTTTAGGCAAAATCGGTGAGAACGTGAAATCATCATCTTTTGACCTTGACGCAAGTGCCCGTACTGAAACAGGAGTCATCGTTATGTCGATGTTTTTCGTAGGTCTTCTCATCGTTGCGTTTACGACAAATCCAGTACCTTCTGGAACACAAGCTGGTGAACGTGCACCGATTTTCAGTGGTGAAGCGTACGATGGGACCAGCTGGAACTCTTTTGAATTTGCAGATCTTTTGGACACGTCATGGACATGGAACTCCACCGAGGATTCGCCATGGATTGCCGTAGAATTCCTTGACACGGACTGCGGTTTTTGCAAGAGTTCTGCACAAGAGGTTGGGCAGTGGTCGGAAATGTACACCTCTCCACAATGGCCAGGTCCAGATGTAATCTTCATCGCTGTCGCGGTAGAGTTTGTCTCTGAATCCTCACGAGCTGAGATTGTTGAATTTCGCTCGCAATACGAGAACAATTTCCGATATGTGGATGATTTAGACATTAGCATTGCAGACGATTGGGATGTTGCTGCAACTCCGACGTATTTCCTTGTACAGCCTGATGGTATCGTGGCATGGAACAGCGGGCAAGGGTCGGACACGCTTGGCTGGGACGCAAAAGAAGAACAATCCATTTCACTCAATGGTTTCGATGATGGGCGCGTTCAACTCAATGAAGCAATTGAACAATTGACCCGACTGCATGAAGGTGAATGACATGAATGAATACGCAGTTCTTTCCATACATGGAATCGTAATTGTTTACGGTTTGTTGCTCATGACCCCTGTAGCCCCTCAAATCAACATCCTAAAGTCACGATATCCGTCGACGCTTACCAAACGTGGTCAACTTACCGCAGGATTGGCCTTTGTCTGTTTTGGCGGTTTTACCGTCTCTGCACACACACTTTGGATGCACAACAAACTCTCCGAAGGTGCAAGTGTTTGTTCGGGCAACAGCCTCCTCAATTGCGATGGATTAATCGGTAACATCGCTTACAACACCGATCCGCTTCTCGGCCAGCCCTGGGGGTTGATTGGTATGGCTGCATTTACAGCACTGATGTGGTTGACACTCACCATCGGAAAAGAACCGCTGTCACCTCAAACTCCGCTCTTCATCAGGATGGGACTCGGAGCGACGATTGCAGGCCTTCCCGTTATTGCTCTGCTGGTAAGTTATGAAATCAAAGAAGGACTCATTTGCCCCTTCTGTACGACTGCTCACATTGCCAACATCATCGCACTTGTAGGATTTTTCTTGTTGCTTAAACTTCAAGAATCCGATGAATGGGCGCCAGACATCAAGAAAACCTCATCCAGAAGGTGATTCCATTGAATCGCGACATCGCAATTGTTGTCTTCGCAGCCGTAGCCTTGATTGTGGTTTCATATCAAGCAGGTTACCTTTCGTTTGAT
>CALBFP010000170.1 GCA_937894115.1 uncultured euryarchaeote | reverse complement strand
AAATCATCTTCTTCAGTCTTAATTTCCCATGTCAAATCATTGAGGGTGAGCCTCTTTACGTGTTCTGGCAAATGTTCTATTGTTCCACCTGAATCTTGAAACTGCTTAAATGCAGTCTCATTTAGTGAATTTAGTGGCAAATCTATGGATTTGTTTGGGGAGGGATTTCTTTTCCTGCTTTTATCTCTAATCTTATCATTCTCAGTTTGAAATTCGATTGATTGTGAATTGAGAAGTGCAGAATACAAACTCGACATCTCGCTTATGGTCTCTTTGTTATTCTCAACGTAGACGGGTATGCCAGCTAGCCAAAACCTGTCGATTAACGATAGGAAAAGTCCTTCCTCTCTAGCATAAGTCCCATCATCGTGAAGGATCAGGATGTGTCCTTCCTCAAGTGAATATGTAATCTTCGTGGATTGAAGGGCTCCTGGAATTAACAGTGGCGCAAGAACCTTTTTTGCACCAGGTAATATGTCAAAACGAAAGTCCGAATCTTCATATTGCTTTTCGAGCTCTAAAACATGAAGATGCAGTTCATTTACTGGAACATCGATCTGTAGAACAGTTGGAGCGTCGAAATTATTGGTTGGCCGAAAGCCAAAAGGCGCAGTGTATGGGATGTCAATAACACTACATAGTTCTGGATACGTGTCTATCAAATCTCGTGACCCTTGAATCCACGCCAAGAGCCGTATCGGTGTTGGAGTAGGATTTTGCCCATGAAAGAATGTCTTCAGCAATATAACTACATCTGGTTGATGTGCTTGGATTGCTCTTGCCTGAGAAATAATTGAATCATCGCCAGGAGGAGATAAAATTGCAAGAATCTTTGAGGTCATTCTTCTTCCTCCTCGTTCTCAAAATCGCTTGAAGATCTCATTAAAAGATCGATAGCGGGGGGTAAATTGTGATGGATAATCGTATATTGCCCAAAGTGTTCTTTCAATTCATGACAATCCAAAGCGACGAATTTCCTTTGTGTGCTGGATGGAGGTTTGCCCCAATATAGGTTTAGTTTATCCTTGGTAAATTCCATATTTAACAAATACTTTGACTTCATTTTCCATGAGTCGTCCTTTGAATGGAGACTTACATACGATCGCTCATCAACAGAATTTTCAATTGTCATTATCATTTGGTTGATTTCAAGAAAATCTTGAAGAGTTAGGCTTACTTTGTCACATTGAAGTTCAACATCTCCGGTTGTGTGAAAACCTAACTTTGTATCATGTAGCAACATTGTTCTGAAGTTATGCAAGGTAGCGAGACATCGAATGTGAAGTACCGTCCCTGAGTAAAACAAAACGTCATTGTTATCGACTTGTAGCTTATTTTTTGGCATTGATGCAGCAATCTTTTCGATGAAACCTGAGAGGGAATTCAAACTGTCAACCGGTGGAATTTCAAAACCTTCTATTGTTGGTAAGGCCAACCCATATCGTTTGGAGTAAATTCTCATTTGATTCCTGAATATCTCCACATTCCTGTCGTTTGTGTGGAACAATACAATGGAGGTCCAAGGCTTACAAAAAGCAGCACGTAAAAGCAGTGTTGAACTTGTTCCCATCACTGCAAAAAGACGCATGTGGGTGAAGAGATAGCCTTCTGTTTTTAATTTAATCAACGATTTCCTCGATTATTTAGTGTAAAAATCCGACGATACGTAACACATCTCCAAACATATTCGAGAGGTCCGAATTTGTACCGGTTTAACCACTGCTCGGAAACAAACAACTGCAGCCACCAGATGGAGATGACAATCAAAAACACGAGGC
>CALBFP010000169.1 GCA_937894115.1 uncultured euryarchaeote | reverse complement strand
CAACTTGGTTGACATTTGCTCTTGGGTGTCGTCACCACTGGCTTGTGCGTTCTGTTGCAGCTTTTCAGCGGTCTGTATAATGACCGCAGCCGCTACTGCCGCAACCAGAATAAGCGCGATGAACACAATCATCGCACCAATACCGATCGCAGCAAGTTCGTCTTGCTTCGTTTCTTTTTCGGTTTTCATTTTTTTCACCTTATTTTTTACTCGTCCTCCCTCTTTGAGGGTGGAATTGGATGCGGATCACGGAGCACCTCCATGATCCAAGTCAATGCGGAGTGGAATTCGGAGGATTGCCACTTCGTCTGGGGTAAGTCTGCTGATGAATGGCACCTTATCTGCTGTAAAGCCCGGTGGCATCCAAGGTTGGATTAGAACGTCCGCGAGCGGTTCCATCGAACGGTTCTGAGCACGCACCGTTACGGTCACGTTACCGTTTCTCATTTCGTAACCTGTCGCAATGGAAAGTTTTCTTGAAAGAGGGATTTCATCGGCGCCGTGTCGACGATCGGCTTGAATCTCAAACCGTACCGGTAAGTTACCGCCCGGGCCAATTACTGGAACATCGATGAAGGAAGGTTTCGCCTCCCAGCCTTCTGGGACGGGAGGTGCCAGACGCATCATTGGTAGTGGTATGTCACCGTCGTTGATGATGCGGACAAGCAGCACACCCACTTCGCCTCCAGCTGGCCATCGTGTGTCGACTGAAAGCCAGAAGTGGCGGAAAAGGAAAGGATTCAACGTTGAGGTGTTGCCGCCAATAAGGTCGTCGACAAGATATTCCACCTCGGTTGCAGCATAGCCAACGTCGCCGATTTCAGCGGCTCCCGTAGCGTTGCGAAGCCTTCGAAGCACGTTCTCAACCTCTTCTTCTGCGAGTGCTTTTTCTCGGAGCAGGCGATGCAGCATTGCGATGCTGCGACGCAAGTAAAGCACATCCTCTTCAAGGATGTTGAGCGCTTTTTCAGCTCGACGCACACTCTTCCTTGCTTTGCGCAAACGATGTGTTTCGAGGAACGTTTTTGCCTGGAGAAGATCGAGTTCAGTGGTTGCAAGAGAATTGATTTCATCGCTCACCACGTTTTGTACCAGAGATTCCAACTCTCGGCTGGCCTCCATCAAACGGTGTGCGCTCTCACTGGATGCCGCAATCGCTGCTTGTGCATCAGAGAGGTCTCCCTCGCCAAGTTCAGCATCCATGATGAAGTCGTCTTGGTCAAGCTTGCTCTTCGCCATTTGACACCACCTCCTCTAATCCATCAGCACTGCCTTGAACATCCGAACTTCCTGTCGCCTGCGGGCTCTCAAGAACTGCAGACAGGTCCAAGCCTTCCATCGCAAGATCGTTGAGAAGACGGGCTGGATCGCCAAGGTCTCGCTCAATTCGTGTTGCTTTGACTTCAATATCCGTGAGTTTACCGTAAAGTGTACCGTAAAGTTTGTTGGCTCGGCGTAGAATAAACCAAACCACAATTGTTGAGAGCAGGATGTAGGCAACAATGGACACGAGATTCACTTGGTTTGGTTTCATTTGTGGAGGCATGCCAAGAACAATTCCAACGAAACCAAGGAAGGGCAAACTCAGGATAATTGTCAGTTGCCTGCGGGAGTCTGCAAGCGCTTGGAAGTGATCGGCATAAATGGTTGAAATTCCTTTTCTGGCACGCTGGTAATCCTCGTGAATGTACCGGAATTCCTCACTGCTCCGCCATGCCATTCTCCAAACCCAAAGTGATGCAATTGCTATGGTTGCTGGACCCCACCAAGGTGTATCGTAGAGGTGGAACAGGAAACCAAGCATCACCACGCCTGAGTAAACTGCTCCTAGGCGATATTTTTCGTTTTGATTTGTCAACCCCAACAACCCGATGGTCACGATAAGAGCAATTCCAAAGCCGGCAAAGGAGGTTAATGTTGAGGGCGCACTTGATTCCACGGTTTGTGGATAGACCAACTCATCGTCTTCGGTGAGTTTCGTGGAAAAGCTCGAAATGACTCGAGCAGTGCAATCGATCGTCTCGCTTTGTTCCCACCAGTCGAGGGTCTTACCGGTGACTTTCCACCTCAACGTTTGACTCTCTTGTGGTGAGAGTTTCAGTATGAAGGGGTCCAAGTTGTCTTCGACAACCAACCCATCACAGACCAGTTCCGAGTTCATTCCAATCGCATCGGCTGTTCCACCATTGATGAGTTCAAAGTCCAGATACACAGTTTGACCTTCCATAATGAAATCAAGTTCGTTTCCAGCCAAATCATAAATTCGCTGTGAGTTCGGAACAATTCTTGGATTTGCATACACATCCAAGGCAAATCGGAACACTTCTTCTGTGACAGGTTCGCTTGGATCGGGATGATGAAGAAGCATTGTAATATCATATCCGTCACCTTCCAGCACACCATCACTCGGAATCAGCACCTTGAATAACAAGCTCGGGGAAGTGGTGAATGCTGCTCGCTCGGGCAGTTCAATCAACTCACTGCCCGGAATGCACGGTGCGGTTAGGTTGAGATAGTGTTCGCTTTCTTCGCCCTCGAGATCGGTTAAGGAGATGTTCCAGACATAGTCGTCTTCATCCTGCTGATCGATTTCGTCAAAGTCGAGAATGCGTTCAATTCCGCAAAACTCGATTGAATAAGCTGCAGGTGCGTCGTTCAGGTAGGGAATGTGCGAATACTCGATTGAAACGAGAATTTCATTGTCACCGTCAGATGGCTTAAGCTCAGACGCTTGATCGTTGTCGAACAGACGCTTCATCTGCAGCGATGTGATGAGCTCCCCGCTGCCTTCAACAGTGGGATCGCTTGGAACCAAAGTTACCCTTAAGTCCGCCTCGGTGTTGAGGGTTATGCTCCCAGATACGGTCTTTTTGAGTTTAATGCTCAGTTCTGTAGGTTTGCCCATCGGCAGATACAGTGTGGTTTCGGAGTCTACGACCTCCCATTCATCGCTTAGGGTTGCAAGACCCGCTTCACGAATCTGATAACCCACATCGATCCAAACATCTTTGTTTCCTGTGTTGGTGATGTAGGCTTTCAAAACTCTCTCGGTACCTCTGTGGAAGTAGTATTGACTTTCCCATCCCTCAATCGTGTAGGAAAAGACCGGTGCGACGCGCAATTCTACCTTTTTGAGAGCATAGACTTCATCGGTAACTGGATTGTACACCGTGAGATTCACATCATGTTTGGTTCCATCCAACATACTCCCAGTTCCGTCCAACGCAGGAATTTCAACATCAAAGGACCCGGTCTCAATGCCGTTGATTGGAATGGTGAAGGTTTGGACTGTAGGAGTTGTCGTCCACCCCCCATCAACCGTGATGTTGATGTTCACCGTCTCAACAAGGTTACCCGTGTTCTCGATGCTGAAATCGATTGTCTGGACGGTTCCTGGAACCGCTGCAATACTGTCTTCGTTTGTACTCAGTTGTACATCGTGAACCTCCGATACGTTGGCGACAATGTGAGCATACAATTCAACAACAGTGCCCGTCTCGTTGACCATCGAGACTGTGAGGTTTGCCATGTAAAATTCGTCAGCACTCGCCTGAACGGTTGGGATGATGTTGATTCGGACCGAGGCTTCGTATCCTGCGGCGACGGTAATGCTTGAAGGTGAATCGAGTGCAAAATCCACATCACTGTAGCCTCCATCATTCAAATCTAGAGCAAATGTTGTCGGTCCATTTCCAGTGTTCTCAATGTTGACAAAGGCCGAGAGTTGCTGATAGGGAGTGATATCGATCGATTGATTGGTCGGCGTTAGTGAAGCGTTGACGGTTTCACCGACGCGAATGTCCATCGTTTGTTGTCCAATGTATGCTCCCGAATCGAGTTCATAGTAGCGAATTGTAAGAGGCTGAAGCAAATCAGCTGGCGCCTGTGGGTCGGTCTTCACCGTTAAGGTAACAAGCGAAAGGTGTGCACCGCTCGTTGCTGGGTAATCCTCGAAATCGCTAGCGAGATCGAGAATGGTGTTGTCTGAATTTGCGGTGTCCAAACTTACATCCCAACCTGAGGGAAGATTCTCAACGATTTCAAGACGGTACGACGTGCGGTCGTTACCCGTGTTGGCAAACGTGAACAGGAAATCTGTATCGATTCCAACGTCAGCATCCAGCGGGCCGGTTTCGGTTATTTCACCATCCACGACCCGAGGTACCACGATCGACAGGACCTGTTCGATGGGTTCGTCGTATACTTGAGATGAGGAGAGGACAGAGCCAAGAGTAGGCGTTGTTGTTATGGGTATCTTGACCGTACCTGCCAACGGCAACTCCCCCTTGAAACTTTGAATGCCCAAGTCTACCGAGTAGGTTTCTCCTAGTGCAAGACCGTCTACTTGATCAGGGGTGACCATTGCAGTCCATCGTTCGGATTCTTTGAACCCTCCTGATGTAAGGGCTTCAAAGGAAATGTCTCCAACCTCGATGTTGGCATCAACGGTTTCAGTGAGATCCGACGCAAGATTGTGACGCACTTGGACTTCAAGAGTGACGATTTCATTGACGTCGCTCGCCGCCCTGGTGAACACATCGCTTTCGGTCAAGTAAATGGTATCCGTTGGCAAGCCGGGATCAACCAGAATGATAGGGCGTACCTCGACTTGTCCGCTGTCCGTTGTTGGAACACCGCCGGATTCGGCGTTAGCGATAATGTAAACACCCAAACTGGTTCCTGCTCGATTTTTCTCCGCAGCCACAAGCGGAAGTTGGATGTCTGGAACCCCGACATAAATGAACCCAGATACGGTTTCGAGTGGTTGCAATATACCCGTATTTTCCATGGAAAGACTGTGATTCCAATTCAGAGCATCAGAAGTGAGCCCTGAAATCAAACTAAACGAGGCTGGTGCATTCCCGCTGTTGGTAACATTGAACGGAATGGAACTCACATTTCCAGGCAAAATAAACGTTGTATCGTTTGTAATGTCGATGGTTGCTTCAAGATATTCGTCTGCCATGACGTGGGCGATGTTGGTATATGTGTAATCGTTCCCCGATGAAACAATGGTCATGGTAATTTTGTCAATCGAAACATATTCTGCATCCGGTGGAACGTTTACGATGACACTTTGCGTTGTCGAGTCCCCTGGTTGAAGCACCCCTGTTGGGAGGTCGGTCGAATTTGTACCCCAGCCAAGCCTGCTGTTGACGCTGACTTTGTAATTGTCCGCCAGAGAGCCTGTATTTTTGATTACATAGTACAGTGTTGTTGAGGTCCCTGGAGTCGTTGTGCGGTCCAATGGCCCAGCTAACGAAGCTCTGTACTGGCTAAAAATTACATCAAGTTCTTTGTGAATAATGACATCGGGAACTGCCGAGCCAGAATGGTTTAGAACTACACGGACAGACAAGTTCCAAAGACCGGTTAAAGTGGAACCATCCAAACTCGCGGTTAGATTCCTCGGAGTCACGGTACCGAGTTCAGTTTTGTACAATGTGCTTGCGTTGATTGTTTCCGTGTTTGACCATTCTTCAATGGTCGGGGGTATGTTGGACGCGTTGGTCAAAACATACTGCATGACCGCTGAAAATTTCATGACTCCGTAGTTGAGGACTGAGACATTGATATCATGCGTGCTTGTGTCAAGGAATGCAGTAGTGGCGCCCGGATCCGGTTCAGGTAAATTGTCTGAGCTTACGTTGCCCTCCACGAGGGTTTCAACGTCAAAGTAACGTGCTAGTTCATTGTCGAGGGGATTTGTATCGGAATCTGTACTGATGCGAGCGAACAGGACTTGTGAAGGTCCTGTCGTTGCTGTCCAAGTGAGTAGATAGGTTCGTTCAATTCCAATGGCCAGTGAACCAATATCTACTGTATCGACAACTTGCTCTGCTGCACTTGGTGAGCCTTTGTGAACCAGAGAGAGGAATGCGTTCGCTGAGGAGGTCCCAATGTTGGACACGGTTACTCTGACAGTATGTCCGCCAGGTGCAAGGACAAAGCGAGTATCGTCGTTAATGGAGCCATTATCGCCGTCGAACGTTACCTTGTTGACTTGGAAGTTAGGACCGCTGCGGCCGGCCGTGGTAGATGCATCGGCGAAGGGTAGCGCCAAGTGTCCAAGCAGCAGAACAACCAGGACAAGCGGAAGGACTTTTTTCCTAAACATCTGCGCTCCCTCCAGCTTTTTCGAATCGTTGAATGGTAACCGATTTCCCTTGCGACTTCCAAATCTCAAGAAGTTGATTGAGCAGTCGGTCATGTTCGTCGTCTGAAATACCAAGTCGCCTGCGTTCTTCCCACAGCAGCAACTGTTCCGTTCGCGTCAAGAGAGCGTCTCGCAGATACAACTCGAGCGTTCGGCGATACGCATCACGGTCAGAAACAGCATACACGATTGAATTCCCGGGCAGTTGGTCCGCTCGATTTTGGATGAAATTTCCAAGATTAAGTGCCTCGTCGTACGACAGGTTTCGACGATCAAGGTCGCTTTGAATTGTTGAAGCGATGCTCTGGAGGTCGTATCGAGTTTGAGCACGCTGAATTTTTTTGAAGTACTTGCGGCTTCTGCGCGTCATGCTAGGAGCCGCCATATCCAATGTCCTACCTTGGCAGTTTATCAAACAATTGGCCGAAAATCATGGTTTTATTCAATTCGCATCATAATTTATGCATAATACATTACTGGAGAAAATAAACCATTAGGGCCGCAACCAAGCATTGATGACGTACAACGTCAAGGGTCAAGTATGAGCACACCCATAACACTCGCAACAGGAGAACTGAGTCCTTTGTTTGACTGCATCGATTCCAAAGGTGACAAGCACAGCCTTACGACCTACATGAACCAGGGGAAACAGGTTGTTCTCTACTTCTATCCACGCGATTCAACACCAGGATGCACAAAACAAGCATGCGATTTTCGAGACAATCTCGGTCGTTTGTCCGAACACGGTTATGTCGTACTCGGCGTTTCAAAGGATTCAGAAAAATCGCACGAGAAATTCATCGACAAACAAGACTTGAATTTCCCCTTGCTCATGGATACGGACGGGGTTTTGCACGATTTGTTTGGAACGTGGAGAACGAAGAAAAATTACGGCAAGGAATACCTTGGTTGTGTACGGTCAACGTTTGTAATTGACACGGACGGAACGATCGCATGGTGCAGATACAACGTAAGAGCCAAAGGGCACGTTGAAATGCTGATGCGCGAACTTGGTATCGATGCATGAGGTGACTGCATGGAGGAAGACATCGGAGGCCAACGCATCTCCTTGTCGTCGACATCCTGTGCCTATCATCCCTGCTACATCGGCAAGAATCTTGTCATCGGTGAGAACGTTTCCATCGGTTCGATGTGCCATATTGGGCGCAATGTAACCATCGGTGACAACAGCAACATTCAGGGCTCGAACTACATCGCAGACCAAACCATCGTCGGTTCTGATGTTTTTATTGGACCAAACTCAACCATTCTCAACGACAAGTACCCGCCATCGGGGAGTAAAAATAAATGGAAGCCAGTCCAAGTCCACAACGATGCCATCATCGGAGGAGGTTGTACGATTTTACCGGGAGCACATCTTGGAACGGGTGCGGTGCTCGGAGGAGGTTCCGTGCTCACCAAACCAATTCCAGCTGGTGAAGTCTGGGCTGGAAACCCCGCAGAATTTCAAATGACAAGAGAAGCATACAATACCAAGAGATGAGGATATGGAAGGCAAAGCACACGTGATTTCTTTTCTGAAGAATTGCATCGAATATGCTGAAGCATCCATTGAGCGAAAGAAAGGTAGAGGTGAACTCGACGACATTCCGAAGTGGGAGGCTTATCGTGATTACACGGCTCATGCGCTGATGGAGGTCCAAGCCGGAGAACTCGATCGCTGGTTCGAAAATCAAAGCAAACCGTTGAACAACAACAATCTTGCAACCGTCGAACTCGACACACTTTCGCACCAAGCACGTGCTTCATTGCTCACAAACCTTGCCAGTCCACGACCTCTTGCGCTCGTTTCCACATCCTCGCAAGAGGGTGTACGAAACATTGCACCATACACATCACTCTCCGTTGTAACCAACACACCACCTATGGCGGTTGTTTCGCTTTCTGCAAACAGAAACGACCGCTTGCGGGACACACTTCTCAACCTGAGGGAAACCAAGAAAGCCGTGCTGAATTTCCTTCCTGCATCCGATGCGGCTGGTTTGATTGTTCAAAAAACCGCCCAACCCCTTGAGCGTGACCAAAGTGAGTGGGACGAATTTGAACTGGACGGTTTGGAAGCAGACCCACTGGTATTGAAAAACGCAGCTTTCGCCATCGTTGGCCACATGGTGGATGAGATGGACCTCCCCGATTCCAAAACCAAATTGGTTGTACTCAAACTCGACCAAATTCTGGTTCCTGAAGAATACGACACGAACCAACCTTCGCACATTCTCTGCCAACATGGATTGAATCGTTTGATGTCAACGCCTTCGGCTTGGCATTACAACATTGACCGTAATGTTTGAAGCAGCCCGTCATCAAGCGGAATATCGGCATTCCAACCAAGCAGCTGTTGAGCGTTAAGCAGATGTGGAAGACGGCGTTTTGAATCTCCAAGGTTTGCTTCTGTGAATTGAATCCTTGCGGATTTACCCGTTTCTTGTTTGACCAACGCTTCAATACGTTGAGCCAGGGCAAGCATGCTGATTTCATCGACTGAACCAAGATTAACGGTACAACCCGAGAGACCATTGACTCTACCTGCAGCATGAATGCCTCGAACAAGATCGTCAACATGTGTGAGGCAACGGGTTTGACTTCCGTCACCGTGAACGAGAACGACGCCGTCTTCAAGAGCGGATTTCATCATCATGTTAACAACTTGACCATACGCATCCCCCAACAAGCGAGGCCCGTATCCATTAAACGGCCGCACAATACGAGCATCCAAACCGTTACGAACAGCATGGTGAACAGCAAGTTCTCCGAGATATTTGCTTGCGCCATACGCATGGCGTTGATGCTGACTCGGTGCAGAAAACACCGACGGTTCAACGTCACCAAGTGGCATTCTATCGGATTCCCCAAACGCTTCGGGAGATGAGGTGAAGACGTATCGACAGTTGTTCTCCTCAGCAAATTCAATCGAACGAAGCGTGGAATTTACGTTCACATCCATTACCATTCGAGCTTCTTCATGAAACCACTTTGTCCCATTGATTGCACACAGATGGAACACAACGTCAATCGTTGAGGGGCGTTCTATTCGATCGTAGGATGAAGGCATGCATGCATCTGCTTCAATAAATGAAATCTTGTCCGCGACGGATCGTAAATTCTCCTTACGACCACGCCAACAAGTGTCCATAACGACGACCTCATAGCCTTCACGTACCAAGGATTCAACCAAACCAGAACCAAGGAAACCTGCACCCCCTGTGACAAGCGCACGCATTGTCTCACGCTCGCTCAAGTACTTCTATGGAAACCAGGCCACTCACACGTTTGAGTCGTATCAAATCACCATCGTTCACAGCCATACAAGGATCGTCCTCAAACCCATGCCCGTAAGGTACGTTTAACAACGAACAGGCAGGAAGTGTTAGTGGGCAAACGTCACGGTTGACAATGGCCAGTGGTCCTTTCTTTTGATACAACAAACCCATGAGTACGTATGGAGCAACCGTTGAACCCGAACCTTTTGGATAGATCAGAATCGTATCAGCAATCGCTCGACCGTCGAGCGGGTGTCCTGATTCTTCAATAACACCTGTATCACGATTGACATAGCCGAGGTAAGTTATCGGTACGTCGGTTACCATTGCTTTGCCTTCAACACAAAAATCGCCTTGCGAATTCAAGCCCGAACCAAGGATTGTTTGAAGTCCACTTTGAGGAGATTTTGCACTTTTTTGGCCTCCATGCGGAGACTGAGAAAGTGTTGGTATTGGCCCCTTGGCGCGCGACGGATCGATGGCGTGACGCACGCACTCCTCAATGGAAGCAACACTCGTAGGGATGCGATTGAGACCGCTGGTGAGATAATGTTCTGCCTTCATCGAATTTGTCAGCAAATGGTTGTATTTTTCCCGATTGTAGGGCGTCACCTCTGGACAGGTATCGACCAGGACCAAGGTACCGGCCTCTTCAAGTGTGGAAATCGTCCCGTCGTCCAATCCTTGCGCGTGATTCTCTTGACTTGTGAAAACCCAAAGCCTCTGATTTGGGACCGTGTTTCCTTCGCTCATGTGCGTTCGTAATGCTGAGGCAGTGCTCTGCATTTCCTCAAGACTTGCCTGAGGGCAACCGATGACGACCAAATCGACTTGCCCTTGTGGGCTGAGGTCGTCATACCGCTTTCTCAAATCGGCTTGGGTAAAGGTAAGGACACCTTCCCATTGTATGGAATCGAGCGCTTGGTCTGGAGGCGTGGTATGGCCCTCAACCCACATCATCGGTGAACCATAATTTGCAGCGGCAGCGGTCAGTGCCTTCTTTCGTGCAAAGGAAATGTCGTCATCCAAGCCTTGAATGTACGGCATTGGACCAAACGGGAGGTCCCACTCTGGTTTTGCATTCTTGCCAATCCAATCCCCGAGAATGGAATAATCCGACAAATTCTCAAGTTCACATTCAACAATAACATGAATGTTCGGAAGACGGTTCTTTTGCAAATGCAATCCCCATTCAGGCGCATATCCTGTTAAGGCAGTTGCAAGTGCACTCAGTCCAGACTCACGGTTGGTGATGAGCGACGTCCATGTGTTTGAGTAACAAACAGCATTGGATTCTGCCCAGGAAGCGGTCTCTCCCTCGATTTCAATGCCACGGTCGTACGGCGTACAGGAAAGTGTGGCCTCAATTCCCAATCTGTTGTAGGCTTGAACAATCTCAAATTGTTGTTCAAGGAAATTTGGCCAAGCAATTCCCATTTGTTCCATTTTTTCACGATCGCATCCTGCTGAATTCAGTGTTGTAGGAATCACAACCGTTCCTTTATCATCACCGCTCAAATCCTTGAGAAATGTGCGAAGTCCATGCCCACCTGTAATCACAGATACACCAGAAACGTGGGCATGATCAACCTCGATGAATCCATTTGCCTTGGCAACTCCAGCCAAATCGACAACAAGACGTGCGGCTTTTTGGCGCGTCGCACCTTCCTTCCCTTCCAACTGTTCTACCAAACGTGATGGAAGTTCCATGAGTTAATGCAAACATCGGGCCTTCATCAAGACTCGTGTTCTCAACCGATGGTTTTGATACGGTTGACGACGCTCCGCTGGTTATGTCCTCTACTGAGAACAACACACATGGAGCCCGCCGTGATGGAGACCGTTCGCGTTTACTATCACGTGAAAACATCGTTTCGATGATCAAAACAACCGTCGTACTTAGCGCACTTTTCCTGTCAATATGGGCAGTGGTCCTCAACCATTCCTACGAACAAAACGACTCAACTACGGACGACCAACCAACCATCTTGGTTGAAACAGAAGGGCGTGAAGCCGATGTCTATTGTCCTGAAGGAGGGGCCGATATTTTTCTCGGCACCGATTTCGACGGAAATGGTCAACTCTCAATCGATGAAATAACAACGAGTACCAAGGTTTGCCACGGTCAGCAGGGATTGTCTGGTCCACAAGGGCAGAGAGGTATCGACGGAAATGCTGGTATAAACGGCAACGCCTCCCTCGTCAACCTCACCGCCATCTCTCCAGGAGGAGAATGTTCCCTCGGTGGCATTCTGATCGAATCTGGAATGGATGGTAATCAGAACCTACGGTTGGATGAAGATGAAATTGAATCCACAGCCCATGTCTGCGATGGACAACTCGGTGGCGAGGGACCAGAAGGACAACAAGGACAGCAAGGACTCAACGGAACACAGGGACATTCTGCCCTCATCGAACAGCACGCAGCACCGAGTTCAATCTGTCCAAAAGGCATCGTTATGCAATTTGGAATCGATGATGGAACCGACCGAGGAATCGCAAACGATGGAATCCTTCACGATGATGAAGTCCGTGATTCTTTGAGAATTTGTTCAGAACAATTGTATGAAGGACTAACAGGAGACATATTCGCCAACACAGGGGATTCGATGTCTTCTGTGTGTGATAAATCAAGTTGGAGTCATCTATCATCTAAGTATATCTTCTCGGCAACTGACGGAACAAACGGTTGTGAATTGTGGGTCCTTAACGACGAAAACATTCCGTCCCTGTTGAGCGATATTCACCCTTCGAGCGATTCCATTCCAGGCCGCGAATTGGGAATTCATGCGTTTGATACACAAAGCGGTCCTCGTTTCTTTTTCGATGCAGACGATGGTGTGCACGGACGGGAAATGTGGGTCAGCGATGGCACCCCTGTCGGTACAACCATGCTTGGTGATATGGAAACAGGCGATGCGATTGATTGGTCGATCGAATTGACCTCTTGGATGGATGGTGCAGTCTTTACAACACGCGGACAACACGATCACAGAATGTGGTGGACCAACGGAAGTGTCACCACTTCAATTTGGCAAGCACCTTGGTTTTCAAGCACGGCCTCTTCGGCCTTGGTCAATCAATCGGTTGAACTGTCTTCTTTGGGACATGGGTTGTTGCAAGGCGATGATTTTGGTCTGTGGTTTGCTGCGAAAGACGCCACGTATGGTCTCGAAATGATGTTTCTTAGCAACGAAGGTGTGTTGCATGTTTACGATTTGCAACCGTTTGGTGATTCATCTCCTTCCAACGGATTGCCACTGGAGGACGGTTTTGTCGTGGCTGCCAGCGATGGGACTGGACGTCAATTGGCAAAACTTGACCGCAATGGAGGCTTTCAATGGTTAACCTCGATTGCGAAAGAAGGAACAACAACGCCTGTCTCTGTGATCGCTCCTGCGTTTGGAATCCAACTGCTCGGCAACAATCTCGTGTTCGATGTTGTCTATCGTGGAGCGGATACCACTCTCTTTTCCTATTCGCTTGATACGGGATTCCTGCAGGAACTCAACAGCAACATCCTAGCACCAGGGCACAGCAACGATGTCGTCTACAACGGGCATATGATTTGGTTTGATTGCGTGCTCAGCTCCACGGGAATGGAACTTTGCCAAACGGACGGTACCGTCAGCGGCACAAAACTGACCGTCGACTTGCTGCCCGGTGTGAGTCCAAGTCAACCCCGATCGATGGCGTACGTCGATTCGACATTGTACGTCCTCGCTCGAGGTCTCGATGATACTGGAACCAACAGCGGGCATGCCCTTTGGTCCATCCAAGGTCATGCAGCACAATTGGTTATGGACGTTTGGACTGGCATCGGCAACAACTCCAACGCGGGAACCTATGGGCAATTGACAGCAACATCCAGTCACTTGTTGTTTGTCGCTGATGACGGCCTTCACGGTCACGAACTGCATCAATACCTGCGCGCATCAATTCGCGATCAATGGATGGTTTGGGACTGACGGACATCAATGCAATACGAACAGGATTCGCCTGGAACGTATGCAGGATGCAGTTGTTCCTCTGGCGTGAGCGGCTCTCGACATGCGAAACAAATTGTGGTACCTGTCTCAGAGAGATCGGGCAAGAGAGCCACACGTTTGTCAAAAACAAAGCACTCACCGTTCCAATAATCACCGCCTACGTGTTCAAAATAGCCAAGGATGCCGCCTTCCAGTTGACGGATGTTGCGAAAACCGGCATCTTTCATCAACGCACTTGCTTTTTCGCAACGAACGCCTCCGGTACAAAACATGACGATTTCCTTGTCTTTTAGCGATTCATCGAGCTTTCCAATCGCTTCTGGGAACGAACGAAAGTTCGCAATGTCCAACTCGATAGCGCCTTGGAACGTTCCCAAACGGGTTTCGTAGGTGTTGCGCGTGTCCAAAAGCACCACGTCTTCTTTGTTGTGCAATTTTTCATGCAACTCATGTGGATGAATTCGCCCATGATGCGAATCCACACGGTCGAAGTTTGGAAGTCCGACCGAAATGATTTCCTGTTTCAGCCGAACATTCATTCGATTGAACGGTTGGTGGTTGGAAAACGATTCCTTGAACTCAATGTCTGCAAATCTTGAATCTTTGCACAACTGGTCACGGAACGTTCCGATTGCTTTTGTTGGGCCCGAAACAAAGATGTTGATGCCTTCATGACTGAGCAAAATTGTTCCTTTCAATCCCAACGCATCGCAGGTTTGCTTGAGGGGTTTGCGCAAGGCATCTCGGTCATCGAGGACTACAAATTTGTACCCTGCGATGTTGAGATGTTGCTCGGTCATGTTGATTCGTCCGTCTTCAACATCTTATGTCCATCGACTATCGACGCCAATCGTGTTTGCTCGCGAGTGGATGGCGCCAACCCTGACCGAATGCGCGCGAGGAAACTCGTGGAGCAGGTGCCATCTGCCAACGCTTGTGCTCGTTTGCCTCGAGGCGTTGAAGAACCGAGACAACGGTGGCTAGATCGTACCCGTTCTCGGCGATTTTATGGGCACTCCAACCTTCCTCAATGTGTAGTTTGAGAATTCCGTCCAACGTCTCATATGGAGGGAGTGTGTCATCGTCGCGTTGATCTGGAGCGAGTTCTGCTGAAGGTGGCTTGGTCATGGTCGATTTGTTGATTGGAGGTTTTCCTCCGCGTTCTGCAGCGCGATGATTGAACACTTCTGCAAGTGCGTATACTTCCATCTTGTAGACGTCGCCTAGAGGTGTGTATCCTCCTGCCATGTCACCGTAGAGCGTGCAATAACCCTGCGCCAATTCCGATTTGTTTCCAGTCGCTATTGCCATTCTCCCTTGAGCATTTGCATGAGCCATCACAAGAATGCCACGCAATCGCGATTGGATGTTTTCTTGAGCAACAGAAGCGCCTTGCTCGAGCATCTTGGAAAGTTGCTGCTCAAGGCCGTCGTGATGTTGGTCAATTGGAATGGAGGCGTAATCCATACCAAGTGCGTTGGCGGTGTGCAGTGCATCGTCGATGGAATGCTGTGAGGAAAATCGTGATGGCATTGAAATCCCAAGTACGTTTTCAGCGCCCATCGCTTCTGCAGCAACGCAAGCAGCAACGGCGGAGTCGATGCCTCCGCTCAGACCAAGGACGATGCGCTTTATTCCCGATTTTTGACAATAATCCCGTAATCCAAGGACGACAGCGTCGGCAAGTTCGTCCATGACAT
>CALBFP010000168.1 GCA_937894115.1 uncultured euryarchaeote | reverse complement strand
ACATCATCTGCATCAAAGACGGATACTTCGAACTCGAGCATGTTTTCCATGCCAAGCATCAGGTCGCCCTGGGTTACCAAGTCAAGTGAAGAAATGACTGGGAGGTTGTTTCGAACGTCCTTTTCCATGGATACAACGTTGTTGCTCGGCTTTTGATCGGTGGTCTTTCCACCCATAATGAGTTCCGCTTCAACAGTGTATGTACCGACATCAAACTCGACCATAGTACATGCGTGACCTTGGTCAAAGGCGTTTGCACCGGTACCGAGAAGCGCATAGTTGTAGGAAGGCTCAACGCCTTGCAGACACTGGTTCTCAAGTTCGTTGATCACTTCACCTGTGTCTTGGTTCGTGATGGTGAAAGAGACGTTCCAATCGTAAAGTTCTGTAGCCGATGAACCGCGGTGTTCAACCGCTGCATCGATGTACGAAACGCCGACGGAAAGGTCTCCTGGCTCACCCGCACCGACAGTGAAGGTTGGGATACCGGTACCGTCGCTGTTGTATCCTTGGTTGATGGTCAACATCGAAATGCGGATGTCGTGGAAGGTACTCAACGTACCTGTGATTTCATCTGCGTTGTTTTTGGTAATGTCGTCCTTGGTGAAGGATTCTTCACAGAAGTTGGAGTAGGTTTCCTCAGTTTGAATGTCGTTGCCGTCCTCGTCGGTTGTGTTTACGAGTACAGTGTCCATACAGGACTCAAACTGCCCGTAGAGCGAATAGTCGCCAATGGAAACATCAATGCTGTAAGCTGCTTCTTGTGCCCCTGTATCAGGAAGAACAGCCCCTGTGTAGGTCCAAACTCCGTTGTTGATGTCGTCGGACATGATGGTTCGGATGTCTGTGATGTTGTCGGTTGGGTCCGATTCGTTTTGATAAACCATGACGACTTGGTCGGTTCCAACGTTCACGGAGTGAACAAGGGATCCAGCGGTGAGAGCCAACAGGTCGTCGTTGTTCGGTCCTCCAGTTGCGGATGAAAGGTCACCACTGACGTCGATTTCCATGGAGAGATTGTGGGTTATGAAGTCAGAGGAGCCGTTGAGGCTGACGCTGACTGTAAAGGCCTTGCTTCCTTCTCCAGTTGCGACAACAGAGCCATCGTCCCATTCAATGCCGATGTCGATGTCGAGGTAATCAACGACTTCGACGTATACTTGCTGAACATCGTTGCCTGGGTCGACGTCTTGGTCAGAATAGGTTTCGATTTGAATGACGTAAATACCTGCTGCAGGCGTCCAAGTTGCATCGCCGCCGCCGTATTGAAGCGTGGTCTTTCCGCCCTTGAAGACATCACCAGATGCGAGCGATTGGTCACCGCAAACACTTGCATCGTCGCAGATAACATCGGGGTTGTTGTACTCAAGGTCTGCACCTGTGCTGTCCTTTGCAAGCATGATTGGATTGCCGTTTCCATCAGCGATCCAAACTTGTGCTTTGTAACCCATTTCAGTGATGGCTTGATCACCGGAATTTTGAATGAAGACTTCGAAGGTTGTGGGTTGACCAACGAAAATTTCATTGCGGCATTCTGGGTTGCATTGGGTTTCTTTCGGTGAGGTAATTGCTACGAGTTCAACATCAGCACCACTGCGGGCGCCTGTGTCCTCAATTACTTCGGTTGTTTCAAGTTGTGTGATGTCGATGTTTGCCATGAGGCTTGCCACCAACAACAGCACGAGCATTACAGGGGTAATTTTTCTCATGTCATATCCTCCAATAAGGGCGGTAACTCGCCCTACGATAAACGACGTATATATACTATGGGTGCGATATTAATTGAAATCCCAGATTAAAATAAATCTCCCCCAAAACACTTGACTGAATTGTATATTTATTTTAGTTCGGAGAACGAAGCGCCTCCGATGGTTGGATTCTTGAAGCAGTCCTGACGGGTGCCAACGTAGCAAGATAAACCAAGAGAGCCCCCCCAATCAACACCCATATCACAGTCGTCCAAGGAAGAACAAGACTTGCCCCCTCATCCTTCCATATTGCTGAATGGAGACCGATGTGAAACATCAATGCAACAGCAACACCGTTGAAAATGCCCAGCAAAGAGACCCATCCAACCTCAATCAGATGCACCCTCATTACCATTCCTCTTGTGAAACCTAGTGCCCGCAGCATACCGATGTGCTTTCGACGTTCAGAGACTGAGCGATACGTCACGACGCCAATTCCAGCTATACCGATGATCAATCCGATGGCGAGGTACCCCTCAAACAGCGCAAGAATCGACAACACGAGAGCCTGCACGAGTGCAACATCTTCAGCGATAACAGAGACATCAACCCCTTCTTTTTCCAAATCGAGGCGTAGATGCTCTGCAAGTTCTGTTGCTGCCTCACGCTCAGATGCTGACTTTTTTGCAGCAGCGAAATAACGCACATTGCTGTTGTCATAATCCGTTGTTGCTGCACTCTCTTCTGAAACAGAAACATAGACGCGAGTTAGTGAACCATCGTACTGCTCGATGACGGACTCAGAGGGCATCCAAACACCAGCCGAAAACAGATACGAGGATTGCTCAAGAATTCCACCGACCTGCATTACGCGGCGATGGCTGGGTTGTTCAGCATCAATGATCGTGATGTTTTCACCAACCTTGACCGAGAAAACCCCGACGTTTGCTCCGTCAAGACTTGATTCCAATCCAAATGAGGCGTCAACAAAGACAACGTTGCCTCTATCGTGCATTGTTGCCCAAGCCTCTGCTGATGATCTGCCGAGCCCAGGATCCCATATGTGCAGCGGCAAACCTCCGTGTTGTGCAAACGTTTCATCGACACCGCGCAACACATAAGGTGAACGTTCCTCAGCCTGATTTTCGATAAACGCCTGAGCCCTGTAGACGCGTCCTACAGCGTCGATTTGTTCTGCATCTGCACGTTGCAGTTCCCAATCCGATACTGGACCATCAAGTTGCAAGGGGCGGGTTCTGGAAGCGGACAACAGCAATTCGAACTCGCCTTCCGATTCCTCAACAAAACCGCTTGAGTAATTCTCGAATTGTAGCGTGTAACCGCTCAGAACAACGACCGAAAACACGGTGATTGAAAACATCCCCATGACAACGGCTGTGCGTAAGGGTTTTTGCAACGGATACGAAAGCGCAACTGGAACGACAGGCCCACTGCGAAACGCTGCAACCCGCAGCAAACTACGAATCATCAGTGGAGCGAGCGATGAAAGAACAAAGACTCCGGCAAAGACTTGCACCAAGCCAACAACGATGAAAGAGAATTCATTGGGTTCCAATCCCGAGCGAACGGGATCGATTGATGAAGGCAGCGCAGTCCAAATGAGGAGAAGCACACCGATGAATCCAATGGTCTTTCGCGGAGCCTCTCGGTAGGTTGGAAGTGCACCGCTCTCAGTCTTTTGGGCACGCAAAACAGGTACGACCCAGAAAACCAGTGGACACACAAAGAGCACAGCAGCACAACCAAACACAATCCATGCTGTATGAGCGATAGCATCTCCACCGATCAAAAACAGACCAAGACTGCCAAACATGGTTCCAAACATGCCGATGAGAACCACGTACAGGACCCACGGGATTCGTTTGGAAACCCTCTGTGGAACGCTCTTCAATGCGTGAACGATGATCATCCTTGAAGACCACAATGCCGAGCCAAACAACGTTAAGAGGGCGATGTGGAACCCCCAAAACCAGCCTGCAAGAAGAGAAGAAACCTCAACATGAAATGTAAACACATCCGCACCAGCACTGGCAAATACGTTCGAAAAACCAATACCGATTAGCCATGCAAGACCCACGCCAAACAGAGATCCTGCTGCACATCCAACCACCGCAGCAATGGATCCTTCGATCATGGCAATGTAACGAAGATCCGAACGCGTCATTCCAAGGGCGCGAACGGTGGCATACTCTTTCTGGCGCACATCGATGAGCATGGTGACAATGGTTAGAACCAACAAGATTCCAGCAGCGATCGTAAACGAACCAAAGACGAGAAACATCGCTGAGAGAACACCTGATGATGCTTCCGCACGTTCCAATGCATCGAGCTTCACAGCCTGTACAGATATATGCAAATCATCAACGCCCATTAACGAATCGAGGTGTGCCTCAACCAATGCAACCTCCACTGTAGAGACGTTGCTCAAGACAAGCATCGATCGCTCATGTTGATCGGCTGCAGCCAAGGATTCTGCGTCACTCATGTTGATCAATCCGAGAATCACAGGGTCCAAGTCGGAAAGGGAAGACAAGCGCTCATCGTCAACAAACGAACCGGAAATACTGAGATTCAACGATGCATCCGAACCAAATGCGTATTGGAACAGTCCCGAAACGGTGATGTTTCCATCAGCGACCAATGCAAGTGATTGAAGACGTTCTCCAATCCGAACGCTGCCCTGATCGACCGACAGCG
>CALBFP010000167.1 GCA_937894115.1 uncultured euryarchaeote | reverse complement strand
CTTTTGCAACTCCTCTAGAGAGTGCCCCAGAGTGGCTGAATGAGATGTCAAACGTTCACCTGTGGCTTGCATCACTGTACGCATTGGTTTTCTTTAGTGAAGGTTGGTTGCGTATGCGTAAGCGATACGTCGAAGCTTAAATTCACAAAAAGCCTAAGAGAGGATGCTGCATAGAGGGTACATGAATCCCCAGATTGGCGACCTCTCAGAGGATGGATACTGGGTACTTACTGCTGAAGGCTGGCAACCATCTGAAAAACAAATACAAGCACTGGATCAAGGAGCAGCCCCTCATACCGAATCTAATTCACAACAAGCTGCCATGGTAACGCTCACACCCGATGCTAAGAAGACCCAAAGCACCAATCGGATGAAATACATTTTTTCCGGAGCAATCGCTTTCACACTGGTCTTGTTATTATTTGGAATGTACCTTGATTCGTGGACAGTACCCAACGAAGAGCCTGAAGAAGCATGGCTTGTAGATGCCGAAGTTGGTTTGGGGCTGACTGAATTTACGATTGATTGCAGTGAAGTTACAGGTACAGATCCAGATACAGGAGAGAAAAATAAGGATATGTGTAAGTTTGCAGCGGGCTTGTCGAGCGGTGAAATAACTATGTGGCAAGCAGCAAACTCAGCAACCGTTGAAGAACTGACAAATGATTTGTCCACTGAGATATCAGGTCCTATTTCTGAAATGTGTAGTGTCATAGAAGAAGCATCAGACGATTCCAAAGAATCCCGAGATGCAATTGAGAGTTGCGAAAGCAGGGAATCTGCAGGTACAACAGCAATGGTATTGTTTTGGCTGTCGTTTGTATCTGGTTTTGCAACTGCGTTAGTGGTTATTATTTCAGTTTACAAAGCAGTTCCATACTCAAATGAGGTTGAGAAATTTGGATCTTTGGTCTCAGGCATTTTTGCATTGCTTGGCCTTATTATTTGGTTGATACTCAAACCAGAAAATGACGGTATTGGCTTTGCAAGTGCTTTTTATCTCACACTTTTGTGTATTGTTCTATTTTCGGCATTAGCAGCACTTCAATTCATTCGGCCAAAATCGGTTGGAGATGTTGTCCTTTTTGAGTGAATTACGATTTGGATAGAGTTCAAATCTGGCACAATACCATAATGCATTGCTTTCTAGACGCCACATGAGCGAAGAAGGCTTCATTCGTCTTGCGTGGGAAGAGACATCTTCGGATGACATGAAACGCCTATCTGAAGAATCACTCAATCGTATGCGGAAGCGAAGAACGACGAGACATTTCTCGACACGAGAGGTCCCTAAGGAATTGATTGAGCAAGCCATCTTATGTGGAGGAACGGCTCCAAGCGGAGCCCATCTCTAACCTTGGACCTTTGTTGCAATTTCGTCTCAAGTGCTGAAACAAAAGATTCGAGAGGCTGCTGAAGCCGAAGAACGGAAAACCTACCAAGACCGCATGCCTGATGCTTGGAGAGAAGTGCTTCAACCCCTTGGAACGGATGCAGTCAAAGAGCATCTTACTGATGCTCCATGGGTTGTTGTTCTCTTCCGACATTCGAAACGATTGCGTTCAAACGGAGAATGGGGTCCAACATACTACAGCAGTGAAAGTTGCGGCATTGCAGCAGGGATGTTCATTCATGCGATTCACAACATGGGCTTGGTGACGCTAACACATACACCTTCTCCAATGGGATTTTTGCGAGATATTCTCAATCGGCCAGATCATGAACATGCAATACTCGTTTTGCCAGTAGGATATCCAGCAGAGAATGCAATGGTTCCAGATTTACAGCGGAAAACATTGGATGAAATCGCCGTGTTTTTCGAGGATTGATTACTTTCGAAGACCGCCTCGGGCCCACTGGGTGTCAACTTCAAGTTCTGGGTGGTAATTTGAGCGACGAACAACCCGACGTT
>CALBFP010000166.1 GCA_937894115.1 uncultured euryarchaeote | reverse complement strand
TCGACCATGCGCCTCATGGGCAAGTGGAACTGGTGGTCACCGAAATGGATGGAAAGGATATTCTCATTCTCTAAGCATGGGCAATCATCAGAGGAGAAGGGCTGAAATCGTCCTACTTGGAATCCCTTTGCCTTCGTTCAACAGTCCAATTCTTATCACGTAGTGGTCCAATTGATTCCCAGAATGAACCCAAACCTAAAACTCCTGGTCTGTGGGTTAACCGCTCATCGAGGCATATTTTTTCGTAATTTTGGTAAGTACCTTCCAATACTCCCGCTATGAGTGGAAGCAACCGACGGGCAACAGAAGCATCATTTTTCAATCGTTTCCGCTCTTGATTGATTTCTGAGATTGTATCCATAAAGTGATCCTTTTGTTCGATATGTTGTTTTTGAGATATTGAATCCAAATTCGACCATTGTTCTATACCATTGGCTCGCATGTACTCAAGACGTGCCATATGTTGTTTGTCGTATTCTTTAGTCAGTTCTTCGTGTTTGTATTCTGCCTCGTCCCAAATGTTGAAATTAAGATCATACTCCTGTTGGAGTTGCTCTTTCCCCCAATCAAATATAGATACATAGGTCTCAGGAAACCCGTGTTTTTCTAACCATGCTTCGAATGTGGGTTCTGGAACGTATGGGCCCGAATCTGGGTATGTTGCCATGGGAACTCCTATGATTCAAACTCATATAAATCTGAATTAAACAAAGAAACTGTTCTCATCTCTTGAAGTTCGATCTGAATTGAGAACTTCTGAAGCATCAGTGCCCCGATCGAGCTTGATGTGTGGACGTTCCAAAAGGAATTTGTTGAAGTTGTATAAAGCTCGGTCGAAAGCGACCTCTAATGCCCGTTGATTAATTTCAATGTCGGAGTTGGGCGTCTTACTTTCGTTGATTGAAATGTAATTAGCTTGATTCACAATATCCTGAATGTGTGAACCTGTGAACCCAACCGGCATTTTCGCAACGATTTTTTCGAGGTCAATTCCTTTTTCATGAGGGTAAGGTTTGAGTTTTAATTCAAAAATTCCCTTCAACACATCATGGTCCGGATAGGCGTAATCAATTCGAACATCGAAGCGACCTGGACGAGCGATTAAAGCCCAATCAAGGGATTCGGGGTGATTGCTCGTTGCAACGGTAATGACGCCATTGTTGCTCTTGATTCCATCCATATGGTTGAGCAATGTCGACAAGCCCGCTCCGCTCCCACTCGATCCTCTTTGTCCTGTGATTCCTAAAGCGTCTATGTCCTCCATAATGAGAATGGTTGGAGCATATTTTCGAGCGACTTGGAAGATCATATCCATCGCTTTGTGCAACATGATGAAATCTGCAAAGAGAATCGTACAATTTCCATCCGCGATGATTGCATCGATGGTCAAGGATTTTCCTACGCCAGGTGGCCCTGCAAGCATGATTCCTCGGTTTGTTTCAACACCTCGCTGCAGGAGGGTTTCAGAATTTCTCAGGATTGCGAAGATGTTATCGTCGAGCAATTTCTTTTTCTCGTCAGCCAAAATGAGATCTTGAAAAGTCCTTCCTTTGAGTTCCAATTCTTCAAAGAAAGCATTGAATTTTGAGTTCTTGAGTAGACCATGTTCTCTCTGATATACTTCAAAATCTTTGAATAGGTTTGAACAATAATTCTCAGCAAATTCTCGTAGGTGTAAGATTTCTTCTTCAGCTGGAACTTCATCAGCATCAACATCTTCTCGAAAGAGGTCAAGTCCGACGTTGACAGTAAGGCTCTCACCATACGGACCTTTTCTAGAATCAAATGAAATCCTCATTTCTCGATTTGTGTAAGGGCACTTTTCACAATAGAAGAAAATAGACGCATTTTGACGATATTTGTTCTTCTTTCCCTTCCATGGAAAGGAGGTCAACTTGGGCTGAACACGGACTGAACGGTTATCCGCATCGTACGCTGTGACCCTTTTGTGTTCATATCCAATGTTTTGGATAAAGTCTAAGAAATCTCTGTATACAATTCTGTGTTGCTCGTCATAAATGAGGTCTTCAGAATGATACTCCATCCCAAGCCAATTAAATAAATCAAGCTCTTTCATCGAGTCATAACGATCCTTACGTTTCATTGGCCACATCGGTGAGGTATCGTATGCAGTTCGAGGTGATTCCTTGTAGACGATCATATGGCTATTGACGTCAGATAACATTGGCTTGTAGCGTCCTGATCCGAACTCTAAATTTTCGAGTACATGTAAGAAGGTTTTCTGCACCGAAATCAACTTTGACAGCAAATCGTTGAGTTCGGGACTCTCCTTTTCGGATATTTCAAACGGAATTGTGGTAAGAATTTCCGCTTTATCGACAAGCATCTCGGCAAATTGCTTTCGGGTTTCAATCTCAGGTAGAGGTGAAAGGAGTGTTTCCAAATCCACTGGCTTGCTTTTGGATTGGAAAAAGAACATGGCTCGAAGATGTCCGTAAATGTGGTCAAGACAAAGGACAAAGATGGATTCGAGCATTGTCTTCGCCGTTGGAAGATCT
>CALBFP010000165.1 GCA_937894115.1 uncultured euryarchaeote | reverse complement strand
GCCAATAGGAACTGATCCATAACCACGCAATGGCAGGTATGTAGGCTCCACAATATACCGATGCGCCTTGAAACATCCAGGCCATTGAAAGAACGCACGCCGTTACAGCAAATCCCATCGTGTACTCACTCGCTCGACTCATCTCTTTAGCAACCAACAGTTTGTACATCAAAGGAGAGATGAGCAAATAAATTGCAAAGGAACCATGAACTGGATTAGGAACTAGCCAGTCCATTTGAGGCATGACATTCAATTGCCAGATGGATCCAAAGATCATGCCCACAAGAAATGGAGCCATCATGTGGCGCAGCATATCCCGAAAAATTTCACCTTGCGTAACCCCAAGGTCGAGGGCAATTTCGGTTTCCGCTCCACCTGCTGTAGGTGATGGTTCATGGTCCTCGGCCATGGTGGGTGCTCAGAACCGTCTCGTTTGAGTTTTAGCCTTCTCTAGCGATGCATCCATATGCGACCGATGTTTGGTTGTATCATGGCCAAAGGATCGATAGTTGCTGGTTGCCTTGCACCTCACCCCCCTCACCTTGTTTACGCGGAAAACCCGCCGCAAAATGAGCCGAATTCAGAAGGTGGGTGGGAACAACTTCGCTGGGGTTATGAGCGATTGCGCGATTCACTCGCAAAAATAGATCATGACGTTCTGGTCATTCTCTCTCCGCACTGGCAGACGTACGTGGGTACGCATTTCCTTGGTCTTCCGCATTTCGAAGGGCTTTCGGTTGACCCGATTTTTCCAAATTTGTTTCGTTATTCCTACGACATCAACATCGATGTAGAATTGAGTAAAGCCATTCACGACAAAGCAGCTGAGGCTGGTCTTGCGGTTAAAATGATGAACAATCCTGATTTCCGCATCGATTACGGGACCATCACAACAGGCCACATGGTCAATCCTGCTTTCGACAAGCCACTGGTTGTAATCTCTTCCAACCGTTCTCGACATTACTACTCCGTAGAAGTCATGCAAGAAATGATGATGGAACTTGGCCGTGCGACTCGAGATGCGATTCTCGAAAGTGGAAAGAAAGCCGTAGTACTTGCTTCCAATTCACTTTCACACCGACACTTTACGACCGAGTCCGATGTCCCTGAAGACATGAGTAGAGAGCACATTGCAAGCCATGCGATGCATCTTTGGGACATGCGAATCATCGATTACATGCGAACGGGTCAAGCACAGCGAATCATCGATGAAATGCCGGAGTTTACCGAACAAGCGATTGCAGAGTCCGACGGAGGAGGCCTAACGTGGTTGCTGAGTACGCTTACCGTTCCAGATTATCCTGCAATTCTCCATGGTTACGGTACGATCATCGGAACGGGTAATGCGATTGTGGAATGGCCTTGTTACGCTCATGAGGAGGTTTGAATTTGAACGATTCAATCCTTGCTTCTTACGTTGTTCCTGTTCATCCCCATCCGCTCTTGGTCCCTGAACAGAACGAGGGATGGCAGCGACTCCGCGATGCATTTGACGAAGCAAGAGATCAAATTGCAGCAAGTGATGCAGACCTCATCATTGTTTATTCCACAACATGGCCAAGCATCATCGGACACCAAATACAGGCCGATCCAAACCCAACATGGACGTTGGTTGACCAAGACTTCCACGATCTTGGATCCATGGATTATTCTTTTCGGATCGATGTAGAATTTGCTGAAGCGTGGAACAAAGCCAATCACAGTCGCGGTTTGCAGAGTCGCACGGTGGCATACAATGGATTTCCTATCGATGTCGGTTCGGTCGTTGCATTGAAACTTCTGAATCCGGACAACCGAATTCCTGCTGTCATTGTTTCTTCAAACGTGTACGCAAACAGAGCGGAAACAACGGTCTTGGCGAAGGCATGTCTGGATGTGCTTGGTAAAATGGGAAAGAAGGCAGTTGCTGTTACAGCGATGTCAATGTCCAATCGTATGTTCACTGAGTTTATTGAGGCGGGCGATGACAAAATTCACTCACTCAAAGATGACGAATGGAACAGGAAGGTTCTCGAATTTCTTGAAGAGGGACGTTTGGAAGATGTTGCCCAACTTTCAAGAACCATACATCAGCAAATCCGTGTGCAAAAAGTCGTGACGTTCAAACCGATGTGGTGGCTTTCAGCGATGAACGACAATCGAAACGATTTGACCGGTAAGGTTCTTGCCTACGAAGCTCTTTACGGGGCAGGTGGTGCTGTGGTACACCTCGATCCAACATCCAATGGTAAGGGGGACAAAGAGTACGATGAGGACGATGTTGAGACCTATCAGGGAGAGCGAAATGTCCTCGATTCAGAGGAAAACGATGCTTCGGTTGCTGAGTCATCATCAAACACAGGACCAGCTCTCTGGAATCCTGCTGAAGGCGAGGATGCTGTCAATACAGAATCCGCTCCGAAGCCCGTCGGTCTTTACCCACACGCACGTCGAGTCGGTGATTTGCTCTATCTCTCCGGTGTTGGGCCACGCCAACCCGGGACCAATGCAATACCCGGTGGACCGATTCGAGATGGAAACGGCTCCCCATTGGAGTACGACATCAAGGAGCAAACGCGAGCGGTAGTGGAGAACATAGCGCGAATTCTAGAGGAGGCCGGTTCTTCGATGGAGAAGGTTGTCGATGTCACGTCCTTTCTCGTCGACATGGATCGAGACTTTGCCGGTTACAACGAAGTTTGGGCAGAGACGCTCGGTCATTATGGACCTACACGTACGACTCTCGCCATTCGGGCTTTACCAACACCAATCGCTGTCGAGATGAAGGTAATCGCAAAGATTTAATTTTCCGGTTTTCGGTAGTTTGTATCCTCAAAAAATGCAAGAGAATATATCCTTTATTTGTATCAGGCAAATTATAAGCCAAGTTGCTGCATGATATCGGGGATGTAGTTATGCCAATATCAAAACTTGATTCTGTTGTTGCAATGGGTACTGAAACCATCAAGAAAACGCTCAAACGAAGTGTTGGTCTTGCCGGCGTCGTCATCATCTCATTATCGGCCATGCTTCCAGGTATTTTCGTAACGCCTACGTTTGCAGCGGACATCATGGGTGAAGGAATCTGGCTCGCTTTTATCATCGCAGCTGCCGTTGTTCTCCCCGCAGCAATTTCGAAAGCAGAACTCGCATCTGGAATGCCCTCCAGCGGTGGTTCCTACGTCTATCTCGAGAGAACATATGGACCCATGATTGGGACCATAAGCGGTCTCGGACTTTGGGCATCGTTCCTGCTCAAGTCAGGATTCGCGCTCATTGGATTTTCGGCGTATTTCATCGCTGTGACGACGTATTTTGATATCGATATGGAAATGATGGTTCTTTCCATGAGTGCTCTCGTGCTCATCACCATCGTCAACATACTCGGCGTCAAAAAAGTGAAGGCGATTCAAACACCCGTCTTACTCGTCACCTTGGGCATGTTGCTTATTACATGTATAGCAGCGTTCTTCGTCGATGGTTTCGATGGTGCAAGACCGTTCAAGGCTGCCTTTTCTGCGCATCCTTGGAAACTTGCGGAAACCTCTGCTTTCGTTTTCGTTGCTTATGCAGGTGTAACCAAAGTTGCTGCGATTGGGGGAGAGGTCAAAGACCCGGAAAAAAACCTTCCAGCAGGTATGCTGCTCTCGTTGTTGATTGCTACGGTGTTGTATGCAACGATCGCTTACCTGATGATGGCCGCTATTCCTGGAGAATGGTGGAAGGTGGACGGTGAGGTTGTCGAAAACCCGATTTTTGTTTTCGCTGAAACCGTCGCAGGTACGGAGTTTGGTATCTTTGCTGCGATTATCTCCGTCCTTGCAATGATTTCAATGGCCTTAGCAGGGATTCTTGCGTCCTCTCGATTCCTGTTTGCTATGGGACAAGACAAATTGCTACCTTCTGCGCTTGAGCAGGTTCATGAAAAATACGAAACACCACACTGGCCAATTATCATAACTGGATTGGCAATGGGTTTGGCCATCTTCTTTGTCCCTCTCAAAGACGTTGTAAAATTGGCATCTGGGTTCAAAATTATGATTTTCATCATGATCAACACGTGCGTTGTTATTCTTCGCCAAACAAGCGATCGTCACGGTTGGGACCCATCTTACAAAGGCATCTTGTATCCATTCATGCAAATCTGGGGCATCGTCGCTGGATTATTCTTGATATATTTTATCGGTGATAAAGCCTTTATCGGAGCATCAGCAGCCATCGGAGCGGGTCTCGTGACGTACTTCCTCTATGGACAGAAGTATGCCAAAAAGGAACAAACACCGTTCCAAACCCTTCGAAAGTCTATCAGCAAAAAATCCGATTGATGCAGCATTGCATTTCAGATGCTTCGCAGTCTTCCACCATCAACAGGTAGTGAAACGCCACGGATTGCTCCGGCAGCCGGTGATGCAAGGAACGCAATGACGGATGCAGTCTCAAGTGGATCGATGAGTCGCTCGATGGGTACCTGATTCATCCATCCTTCATGGATCGATTCGATACTTTGTCCCGTTCGTTGATGGATCGATTGAGCAAGACTGCCCAAACGTTCTGTGTCTGTGAACCCTGGTAGGACGTTGTTGATGGTAATCGATGGATGCAACTCCCTCGAGAGGGACTTCGACCAAGATGCCATCGCACCTCGCAGTGTGTTGGAGACACCAAGATTCGGTATTGGTTCTCGAACGCTTGTTGAAACGATTTGAATGATGCGGCCATAATTTGCCGATGCCATGCCGGGTGCAAGCAATTTCACCAGAGTGTGGGCAGCATGAAGGTGTCTCGCAAACGGTTGAGAGAGTTCGTCAACGGTTGCTTTCAACAACGGTCCTCCTGGTGGTCCGCCTGCGTTGTTGACGAGGATGTGAATCGGCCCTCCCTCAAGAAGTGGTTCAACACAAGCAGCGATGGAATCGGTTTCTTCCAAATCCATGATGAGCATTCGGTGTTGACCGTCGCCCAGCGTTTTGAGTTGCTCAAGCAGCGCCTTGAGTTGCTCTTCATTTCGTGAAGCAACAACAACATTTGCTCCTGCTTTTGCCATAACTTGTGCTGTCGCTGCTCCAATTCCTCGACTCGCTCCGCAAATGAGGGCTGTCTTGCCTGCAAGAGCATTGCTGTGGAGAACGGCTTGGTCACCGAGGAGGTCCATGAGCGGTCGTGTGGCTCCTCTTTCTTAGTGGTTCGCTCTTACAGCCAATCCAGAATTGCTTCCTGTTGTACCAACCAATCGTCGCTTGCTGCATCGATGATGCTGTAGTGGTCTCCGGGCAACCAAACCTTTTGCACATCACATCCCCTTGCCATCATTGCTCTTGCATAGGTTTCGCTTTGCTCGATTGGTACATCAACATCCCGTTCTCCGTGTATCAAAAGAACCGGTGATTGGGGAGGTAAATCGATTGGATTGACCTTCTTCCAAATTGTTTCTTGCTCGTAGGGATTGCAACCCATCCACCGTCGAATTGCGTCTCCTTCATCGCTCAATCTTGCTTTGTCAGCACCAAACAGATCGGTAATCGGAGCTTGCGCAACACAAAGCCACGGTTTGCGTTCCGCTTTGCTTGCCATGAGCAGAGCGAGGTGTCCTCCTGCAGAATGGCCCATCACCATGCTTCTAGTTATGTCGATTCCAGGCAGGAGGGCAAGTTGTCCCCAAGCTCGCAGTATGTCGGAAAGCGTGTCCATCCATACACCTTCATCACCCTCCTCCCACCGTCGGAATTCGATGTTCCATGCTGCAATCCCAGCATCACTGAGTGCGTTTGCAATAGGAAGCATCAACTCAGAAGTATACTGCTTTTTCCAAAAACCACCATGGATGAGCATGATGCACGGTAGACCGTGGTCGTTTTCAAAGGGCGATGGGTGATCAGGCATGTGCAAATCAGCATATTGCCATGGTTCGGCACCCCATTGCATTCGATCGATGGGCATGGAAGCCAACTCATGGCGTAACGCGGTGTCGATCGCGCGGGAACAGGACCGTCTCACGCACGTTGCGGGAACCGGTTAAGACCATCAGAAGGCGTGCGACTCCGAGACCCCAACCAGCGTGAGGTGGTGCTCCAAAACGAAAGCCATCGGTGTAGAAGGAAAAATCATCGGGGTTCAACCCTTTGTTGCGTAGGTTTTGTTCAAGGACATCGACGTTGTGTTCACGTTGTCCTCCGCTGGTCATCTCATCACGACCATAATTCAAATCAAATCCGCGACTTAGCTGCTCGCCCGTTACACCGTTTTCACCAGAGACATGGTGGATGTAGAACGGCTTCATTGCCATGGGCCAACGTGGTAGGAAATGGAATCCAGGGTATTTTTCGGCGATGATGTCACAATGCGAGGAGTCAATGTCATCGCCCCATTGAATGTCTTGTCCTGCATCCTGAACCATCTTGATCGCATCGCAATAATCGATGCGAGGGAACGGGAGGGAAGGCACCTCTACTGAGATTGGTTCCAATTCCTGTGTTTCTCGGAAGGCGTTGATGGTATCGATGTGGTCCTGATCGTTTTGTGCCACCGATTTCCAGATGTGATGAATCATCCGCTCTTGAACACCCATGACGTCCTCGTCTGTCATCCAAGCGGCTTCGATATCGAATGAAATGAATTCATTGAGGTGTCGGTAAGTGTCGTGATTTTCAGCACGGAACGCTGGTCCAATTTCAAACACGCGCTCCATACCACCGAGGACGGCGAGCTGCTTGTACAGCTGTGGGCTTTGTGAGAGAAAGGCCGGCGTGTCAAAATACATCATTGGGAACAAGTTGGTTCCCCCTTCAGATGCTGAAGCAATGATTTTTGGAGTGTTGATTTCTTTGAAACCTTCGCCGATAAGGTGTTCTCTGCCGTACTGCAACACTCGGGCACGGAGCGTAAACATGGCGTTTACATGAGCCCGTCGTAAGTCGAGGAAACGATTGTCCAGACGGGTGTCGAGACCAATTGAAACCGTATCGGTTATCCCCAGCGGTAATGGTGCATTCGCCCGTGTTAATACGTTCACACTTGTTGCCACGAGTTCATACGTGGGTGGAGGAGGACGTTCACCATCTTTGAGCTTCGGTGGTCTTTTTTGCGCCACTGTTCCTGTAAATTGTAGCGTTGACTCACGGGTCATGCGTTGCACCAAATCGAGGTCATTCTCTCCAACATTGTCTGCTTTGAGAAAGACTTGCAGCTTTCCTGTCCCATCCCGAAGGTCGACAAAGCAAATCGCACCTTTACCGCGATTTGCTTCCATAAAGCCGCATATGGTCACTTCTGTTCCAACAAGTTCCGCACCTTTGTTTTGGATTTGGCCTAAAGTGTGGGTTCGATATGCAGTAGGGTACCAGTCTGCCATGGCAATTCCTGTCTGATGTTCCTAAAATAGCAATCGCCAGAGTCGATTCCTTTGCGAACCAAACCTTTGATAATGTGAATCCAAGGGGTTGGAGCATGGCACAGCGTGTATTCAGTTCCGAATCGGTTACTTGTGGCCACCCCGACAAAGTCTGCGACGCCATATCCGATGCCATTGTTGATGCGTGTTTGGCGATTGATAAGCACGCTCGTGTTGCGGTTGAAACTTGCATCAAAGGGATGCCGGAGAAGAGCGTTATTGTTCTCGCAGGAGAGGTTTCACTCAAAGGTGAGACGCCGGATTACGCAGCGATAGCACGTCAAGCGGCAGCAGAGATTGGTTACACTTCTCACGACATCGGCATGGATGCGACAGATCCATCGTTGTGCGATGTTTTGGTATACGTGACAACGCAGTCAGCCTTCATCGATCAAGGGGTCAATCGAGACAGTATTGAATCACAAGGGGCTGGTGACCAAGGCCTCATGTTTGGATATGCTTGCGATGAAACAGAAGCTTACAGTGAGTTGGAGGGGCGTTTCTTTCCCCTTGCAGCAGCACTCTCTCAACGCCTTTCACGAAAGCTAAGAACGGTACGAGAAGAGAACATACTGCCATGGGCTCGTCCTGATGGAAAGACACAAGTGACGGTTGCTTATGACGAAAACGGGGCAATTAGCGGTGTTGACACAGTTGTTGTCGCCATACAACATGACAAGCGACTCAAAGATCAATTTGATGGTTCTGTAGAATCCGAACTTGCCCACGTACGGGAAACCATCACGAAGCATGTGGTTGAAACAACGATACCGAAGGAACTTCTTCTTCCGGGTTACAAGCTCATTGTGAATGGAACGGGTCGTTTCGCAGACCCAGGTGGTCCTTATGCGGATGCGGGGTTGACCGGTCGAAAGATCATAGTCGACACATATGGCGGTCTAGGACGACACGGTGGCGGTGCATTTAGTGGAAAAGACCCATCAAAAGTCGATCGCAGTGCTGCATACGCTGCACGTTGGGCTGCGAAGCACGTCGTTGCTGCGGGTCTTGCGACAAAGTTCGAGATTCAACTTGCCTACGTTATCGGTGTTGCTGAACCGGTGAGCCTGATGGTGGATTCGTTTGGAACAGGCAGCGTTTCAAACGAGGAACTTGCTCGACGTGTTGAAGCAACCTTTGATTTCCGACCGGCCGCAATAGCGCGAGACCTTGATTTGCTTCAACCGATTTACAAAGAAACATCTTCTGGAGGTCACTTTGGCAGACCACCTACCAACGAAGGACACTTCCCATGGGAGCGCATCGATTCCGAACGAATTGAAAAACTCCTTCATTCGTGAACTTTGCAGTCTTCAAGCCGATTCGCTCAAGTGCTGTTAACACCTCGCAGGAATTGGTCCGATGTCGCAACTCTCCATTCGTGCAGTCGTTTTGGTAGGTTTGATGCTGCTCGCAAGCGCATCACCAATCGCTCAAGTAACACGAGCAGACCCTCAAATCGAACTTCAAGTTGACGCGAGTCACATGATTCTCACTCCCGGTGAATCAATGAATTTGACGCTTACAATCGAAAACAACGGTTCTTCGATTGAGACGTATGATGTTGAAACCACAACGATTGGTCTTTCTTCGCTGTGGACTGCAACACCTTCATCCAGTACCGTCTCGAACGTTTTGCCCACATACAACACGAATACCACGATTGTTGTCCAACTTGCTGAAACAGCAACGCCGAGCGACAACGGCAAGTTCACAATTTACGTCAATGACAGCGATGATACGGTTTCCTCATCAATCGATGTGTTCGTGAGTGTGGCGGTTGTTTACAATCCCCACCTCGACGCCACAGGGGTCGGCGATCAAGGACTCCTAGCACTCCAACCGGGTCAAAGTGTTGATGTTTCAATTCCAGTAAGCAATCATGGATCTGTCATGGACTCGTATTTGTTGGGGGTTGGAGAGGAGCCAGATCTTACAGCATGGTGGGCGAACTATTCTTCCAGCGGTTCCACCAATACGACCAACCCCCCTCCAACTTGGTCCAATTCGGTAAGCGATGTGCTCATTTTTGGTAATTCCTACACATCTAGAAACGGCCTTTCATCCATGCTTGAGGAATTGCTCCGAAGTGCGCACAGTCCCAGCAACACCTCGGACTACACCACAGGAGGTCACTCGATTTCGGACCATTGGGACGATGTTAACACCAGCGGTAGTCCTCAAAACCTCTCACTCGCCTCAGGTGTCTGGGATACGGTATTGCTTCAGGACCAATCACAAACACCCGGTTTGAATCGCACATCTTCTCAGTGGCTTGAAGGTAAAAACGGAAGCATCCATCTTGCAGAGCGAATCGATGCCGAAGGAGGTGCTACAATGCTGTTCATGACGTGGGGTCACCGCAGCGGTGATGCTTCGTTGACGACATTGTACCCAAACTACACTGTGATGCAAAATCGAATCGAACAAGGCTACATTGACTACCGCGACAACATCTCACTTTCAACCTCCGCTGAAGTGTACATCGCTCCAGTCGGTTTGGCTTTCAAACACATTCACGATTCAATCGTTGGTTCTGGAGGAGATCCTTTGGATTCAACTTCAACGTTCTATCAACTCTATGAGGGTGACGGCACGCATCCATCAACGTCAGGGTCGTATCTTGCGGCATGTGTTTTGTTCACAGCATTGACAGGTGACACTCCTGTTGGACTTACTGACAACACAACCCTTGATGCAACGCTTCGATTGACACTCCAACAAACCGCAGCTGAAGTCGTTTTGAACGGTTCAGCAACCTACACATATCCTTGGGAAACCGCATCGACAATCCAAGCATTGAATCAGAATACCAACATTCCTACGGGCTGGGAAGTACGCTGGCTTGACGACCAAATTGAGAATCTCTCCGCCAACGGTCAGGAAACGGCCACGCTGCGAATTTCCATTCCATCGGATGCAAGTCCAGGAGCAACCGGTCTGCGATTGTATGCAGGATCATTGTTTGGAAATCGAACAACCTCCACCCTGATGGTCGTCGATGTTCAGGCCGATTACGACCTTCAGGTGGATTTCCTTCAGTCATCCGATGACTTCCTCCCTGCTCAACAAACCAATACAACGGTTCGCCTGACCAATACAGGGACCGCTCCAACAACGTTCGATCATGCACTAAGCGTCACCTCTGGGCCGTGCACTGTTTCGCTCTTGTCACACACCTCGACAATTGCTGTTGGCGCTAATGAAGACCTTCCGTTCCAAGTTAACGTGGGAACAAATGCGAACGTCGGGGACGTGTGTACACTTCGCCTGACATCGACACTGGATTCGGATTCCAGTGTATCCTTCGTTCGCGACTTTTCGTTTGAAATCGACCGAGATGTTGATTTCGTTCTTCAAGGACCGAGCGGCCCAACGCTTCTCGAACCGATGGTCGAGACTGCCCTGGAAGTGCGTGTCTTCAATACTGGAAGCGAAACAGAAACGTTTTCCCTCCAAATTAAGAGCAACGCTTCTTCTCCTGTAACCCTCACTCTTGATGGGCCATCATCGGTCTCTGTCGCTGCTGGAGCATCGACAATTTGGACCCTAGAAGCGACGGCTTCCGCCGATTCCCTTGGATTGTATGAACGCCTCATAACGGTCACCCACGATTCGCTTATCGAGCAGAATCTGTCTTTGGATTTTGACGTCCAATCGATCGCTTCACTTCAGCTCATGGGTCCACTTGATGGACGAATTGTTGTTCAATCTGGAGGGGAATCCTCTGTAACTATAGCCATCGAAAACGACGGTACGTCCAACATCACTCTTGACACTTTTACAATCACCGGTTTACCTGGAGGTGTCAATGCAGTGCTACCCGATGTCAACGAATTCTTCCTCGAGTCTGGATCGATGCACAACGTCACCTTAACGATGACTGCATCAGCAGCGATAACCGCACGCACGGACACCCTCTCCCTACGCCTCCTCTCCGACTCAACAGAGGCACTGCTTACGGTTGAACTTCAGGTTGTTGACAGAACTTTGGCAAAATTGAGTCCGAACACCAACCAAATCATCGCAGGTCCTGCTGCTCCGACAAACGTCACCATTGAAGTGACCAACATCGGAACCTTGCAAGACACGTTCCTTCTGTCCATCGGGGCGGGCGAAACCTCAAATTTCTTTGAACTTTCATTGTCCAAGACATCCGTAGTCCTTGGTGTTGGCCAATCGGAATCGGTTGTTTTGAGCGTAAGAGAGACATCGATTGGGGCAAACTCGATTGGTTCGCCAATTAACATCGTTGCGACATCAACCTTGGATTCTTCCTCAATAGACACCGTTATTCTCACACTCATACCCATGAACGCAGGTTCGGAAATATCCGTAGTAGACGACGATGCCTCAGCTGAAGCGGGCGGAATCATAAACGGCTCTTTCAGTGTGAGCAATACTGGAAACAGTGTGGATGTGTTTTCACTCTCTTCCGTGAACATTGATTGTGTCATGGAATCCTTGGTTGAATTGCAGCCGGGCGAATCAAAGACCTTCCCCTACACCTGCAATGTCCCCGACGACGGTAATGCTGGTTCGAACACCTTTTCCTTCCGTTCGGTATCAAGCGCTCGACCGGATTCTGTACACAACCAAGTTGTTTTTTACACAATTGAAGCAACATGGAATTCAGATACAGCTGTTAACATCACCGTAGATCAAAACGAATTGATGCTTCCTTACCTCGGAGGCTCTTCGACGACGGTAAGCATAACCAACCTTGCGAACATTCAGATAACCGGACGTCTAACTGTGTCGGGTGTCGCTGACGGTGTGATTCAATGGCACTTCAACGACACGCTCGGTGAGCAAACTGACGAATTCACACTCGAACCAGGTGCATCCGAGATTTACGTTGTTCGATTCGACTCAATGACGGCATACGAAACCTATGCAGAAGTGCGCATCAAGGCTCTTGTTGAGATCGATGGAAGCAGCTTCGATGCGAAATCAGATGTCCTCGAACTTCAAATAAAGGGTGAACCTCAACCGCCGCAAGGAGTCACCTTGCTTGGGATTGAAATCGGTAAGCAAACCACACTCCAACTCATGGCGATGGGTTACATCCTTTTCGCACTGGCAGTTGTGTTCATCCGCCTGCGGAAACCCCGTACACAAGCAACGGAATCCGAAGAGGGTGAACAAAAAGAGGATGAAGAATCCAAAGAATATCCGTTGGGTCCGAACGAGTGTCGTATGGACACCAACCGTCGCATTTCATGCCCATCCTGTGAGGCAAGACTCGCAGTTCCAGGTGGAAATGAACCGCCGTTCCGTTTCACGTGTCCGACCTGCGACTCAAGCATCAGGGTTGTCGATTACGGCTCAGCACCAAAGTTCTGATCACGACATTTTTTGAGCGATGAGCAGGAACGCAGTGTGGCCAAACGGGCCGTTGACTGGGCGCATACCACCTTTGCTGGCTTTTCCCCACTCACGTTCGATGATTTCACCAGCCCACTCAACGTTAAGTCCCGATTCTTCACAAGCAATCCATGCTTGCTCCAGTTGGCTCGAAACAGGGCAATAGCACGAAAGGCGACCTCCAATTTTCAGAAGGTGTGCTACGGCTCGGATTGCGGAGGAGTGCTCGGGTAAATCCAGTAAAACAGCATCGACGTTTGACACGTTGGTTTCGATTTCATCGATTGCGGTCTCTATCCGCCCATCGATGTGCGAGTGCTTTGGAAATGCAGGAACTGCCTGCGCAAGCGTTTCAAGGTTTTCGAGACCAACAACGGAATGCTCCTCTCTTGGTTCGATGGTGATCAGATGACCTGTTGCTCCCAAAACACGTGCAAGATGCATGGATTGACCTGCAGAGCCCAATCCTGCTTCCAGAACAACATCTCCTGGACCGATTCCAAGCCGAGTAATGAAAACGCCAGCATCTTTGGAACCAATGGTCTGGGCTCTTCGTTTCATTCCTTGAAACAATTCAGGCAGGCGAGGAGGTAGGTGCGTGAAGGTTTTCGACCCGATTTGGACTGCTGCTCCTAGAGCAACAGAAGACAGGGTTTGTTTCGGGTTGAACACGCCAATGCCTTTGAATTTACGACTCTCATCAACCAGTTCGATGATATGAACGCGCCCATTTTCCTCAACAAGCGCCGCAATCTTCTCCTCGGCCATGGACTTCCGAGGGCGTCTGTATCATCAGACTTTTCCACATTTTGGAAAATCTGCGCAACGTAGTGTAGAATCAAAAACAGACTAGCATTATATAACCCGTAGTACAGGGGTTATTATGCCAATTGGAGTGAAACCGATTTCGGTTGCTTTGGTCGTGCTTTTTTTAGGCAGTCTGACAGGCGGATTTACTTCCGTCCTCAATCAAACCCATCTGGAGATACTTGAGGAAGAGCCAGAGATTCAATCGGCCTCTCAGGCAACCAGTCCAGGCCATGTTGTCTTCGGACAATACATCTCGTCGGACAATTGTGGACACTGTTCAAAGAATGGCGGAGGTTCTGATGCACATCACTCGCTCAAGCAACTCCACCCAGACGAATATGTCTACGTAACGTACATGTCAGCCTCTTACTCAGACACAGATACCTCCCGAGCAGGAAACGTTGGCCCCTACAATTGGGCTTGGAGTAGAGGTGGGGCTCCGGATGCATATTTTGGTGATCGAACGGATGGAAGTGGAGGACCGGGTTCCAATGGTTGCAATGTAGGAGGGGCAGACACCTCCTCCACTTCGTATGACGCCACGTTTAGCAACGGTGGGTGCATGATGCCTGCAGCCACGGTCAACAACTACGGTATGAGCGCAGCAATTAGCCAATCTGGCTCCTTTTACAACATTGATATCTCATACAGATACACGGGCTCGGGCAGTTCTGCAAGCAACATGAAGCTCTATGCTGCCTTGGTCGACGAAGATTGTACAGGTTATTCCTATCGCTCAGGAATTCCTCACGGATACAATTGCTGGATGGCATGGCTTACGAGTGGAGACACGTACAAATCGAAAAACGCAGGTTCTGGAAACGCATTTGCAAGTGTAAATCCAACCTCAACTTCGCAAACCGTTTCATGGACAAGCGTCCCTTCCTCAGTTGTTCCAGGAGGGTTGAGCAAAGCCATTGTTGTTGGCGTTCTCATGACAGGAAACAGCGTCTCATCGGGCGGCTCAAGTCCGCACGTGTACCACGCGATTGATTCAACAATGGGTCCAAAGATGGATTTGTCAATACCAAGTTTCACCGCCTCCACATCAGCCGGTGATTCCTACAAAATAGGTGATGTTGTCACGCTCGATGCAACCGTTGCCAACACCGGCGACCTTACCTACAGCAACGGGGGCTCGGTGAAGTTCTACTACGTCCTCAACGGAAACAAGAATTACATCGGTCAAGGAACGCCAATCAGTTCAATGGCAATAACGGGGTCCACCAGTACCATGAACGTACAGAAAACGTTCGACACCAGCGTTCTGCCCGCAAACGGATGGAAGACGGTATTTGGAGCCGAACTTTCCACTTCGGGAGAAACTGTTACCTCAAACAATCAGGCAACAGCGGAAATGGATCACGACCGTCCCCCAACATCGAATTCACCTCAGGTGATCGGAAGTACGGACATCAACCGAGGGGAATATTTCTCAGTTCTCGCCAAAGGAAGCGCAAACGATAACGTTGACAGCATCGATTCACTCACATTCAACGTCGAGATCTCTCCTGCTGGAACTAACCAATGGTCGAGTAGTGTCGTGACTGGCGGCACAAACATTCTGTATTTGGGTACTCCAAATGAGGGACGTGAATATTATCTTCTGCCAACGGTTGACATGCCTGCCGGTTTGTACGACATTCGAACCCGTGCCATCGATTCACGTGGGCAAACCTCAGGTTGGTCCATGACCACCAATGCATTTGACTTGACGAATGCACCGCCATCGATAACACCAAACCAAGTAAGTCCAGTACCGTGTGATGTTGCGACCAAGGTCGACATGACAGGTATCATTACCGACCCAGAGACACCCTTGTCGGCATTGGACATAACGAGCAACCATGCATCTTTTGTTGATTGGCATCCTTCGACAACTGAGGTCGAAGTGTTGTTTGCTTGGGATGCAGCACAAGGTTGCCCACTTGGCCAGCAAGGCATTGAAATTTTTATGGACGATGGGGCCGACTATTCGGACCAAGACGCGCTTCCTTACGGAACCTTGCTGTTCAACATCTTGGAGAATGGACAACCTCGATGGCAAGCTTTACCTACTCAAATCATCGACGAGAGTTCCATTGGAACGCTTAGTTTACTACCGTTTTTGTCCGATACCGATTCAACAGGGAACATCGTATCTGCTGAAGATTTGACGTTGGAAATTATTCACATGTCAACCAACGATGTCTTCGAAGCGAGGCTGGAAGGAACCAACATCGTATTTTCTACCGTGGACGATGATGTGAACGGTGAATTGACGGTCACGATTCGGGCAAGTGATGGCGATCAATACGCCGATCAAACACTCCTTGCGAAGGTCAACCCAATTAACGATCCACCACGACTCGACATGGAGAGCCTTCAACAGGAACCAATCAAGTTGGGCACACAGCGTGTTGTCAATCTCATGGCCCATTTGACGGACGTTGATAATCTCGACAGTGAAGCCTTCATCACGGTTTCATCGGATGAACAAGGCGCAGCAAAATACAACCCAATCGACGGAACGATGACGTTAAACTTCCAAAGTTCAGGAACGCATGACGTTATTATCAACGCAATAGACCGGTACGATTCCAACACTTACACGCTAACAGTCGAAGTTTTCGATGCCTATCCGCTGTATGTGGCCAAAGAAAGCGATGGAGGGGGTCAAATGTACATCATCATGGAGAACGCTTACATCGACCAAATACCAACCGCCAACATTTTCTTAACCGAGACTGCACCGACCTTTACTTCCATCGAAACCACATGGAACATTTGCAACGATGAAACAGGAACCTGCGACGGACTCTATGAAGTGAATCTTGACATTACTCGGTCCATGGTGGGGTGGGAACTCGATCTCGACATCCCTTCGCTTTTCATGCCAGATCAATTCGCTCGCCCGTCAGGGTCTGCGTACAAGGACTACTATCAGGTATCAGTCAAGGCTGTTGATACCAACAACAACGATTACAAAAGCATCACAAGTGTACGATGGAACATCCTCGAAGAACTTCCACCAATAAACGAAATGGACGAAATAACCTTGAACGATTACATCGATAGGTTGGCTGATGACATTGCATCACTGGAAACGCAATCCGCTGATGCGCTCAATGAGGCATACAAAGATGAGGTTGCGCTCATTATCGAACAAAAGCGTGCTGAATACAACGATGCATGCGCCGACCCACGTGCAAACTGTCCGAGTCAAGAAATGCAGGCAGAGGATTCCGCTGAGAAATCGGACAAAAACACGAACTTGACCTTAATTGTTGGAATTGTAGGTGCTATCCTTGGACTTGCACTGGCGGTAGGACTGCTGCTTCGCAAGGATGAACGTTACAAGTATCATGAAACAAACGATGCCTGGACGCAAGACTCTCTGCCAATTCACGATACGGTTGCTAATTCAATGTACGGTGGAGCTGCACAAATCTTCCAACAACCGATTCCACATCCTCACGCTCATCCTGCGCCACTCCCAGTTGTGCCGCCAGTGGTTCATGCTGGACCGCCACTTCCACCTGGCGGACTGCCTGCTGGATGGACCTTTGAACAGTGGCAATACTACGGTCAGCAATACCTTGATCGTCTGCAGCAGTGAATCTTTGAATTCTATGGCGCATGCTAAAGTCCTAAAGAGGATGACAACGAGGAGACATCATGCCTGAGGGTGAATCGTCGGATGATGTCATCGAAGAAGATGACTCTGAAATGGTCACTGTATGGGCGCCAGAGCCCTCCAATCAAGGCGATGGAATCTTGTCCACAAGTATCGAACAGTGGATTAACGAAGTGAAATTTGAAACGACCGAGGACGTACCGATACCAGAACGCTTGGTTGATCAAGTGATTGGGCAAGAAGCAGGGTCTGTCGTCATCAAGAAGGCTGCTGAACAACGCCGTCACATGCTCATGATCGGTGACCCAGGAACGGGAAAGTCGATGCTTGCTCGCTCAATGACCGACCTCTTGCCTCAGGATGCGCTGGAAGATGTTCTGGTTTATCCGAACGAAGACGATGAAAACGAACCCCGTGTTCGATCGGTTCCTGCAGGACGGGCTGAACGAATCGTTCGCATCCAGAAGGAAGCCATCCGAGAGCAAAAAGAAAAGGCACAACGCATGCTTCTTATCGGATTTGGAGCGGTTGCGTTCCTCCTTGTTATCGTCGCTATTCCAAGCGGTGACATTCTCACCCTCCTGTTTGGAATGTTCCTGCTTATGTTCGGTTATATGTTCATTCGAAGCCGTCTTGGTTCGGGTGACGAAGGGCGAATTCCGAAGGTCTTGGTTAAACACGAACTGGATGAACGACCTCCATTCGTCGATGCAACAGCCACGCTTTCAGGTTCTCTTCTTGGAGATGTTCGCCACGATCCTTTCCAATCTGGAGGAATGGAGACACCTGCTCACGATCGTGTCGAACCAGGCGCAATTCACCGAGCAAACAAAGGTGTGCTCTACATCGATGAGATCAATCTTCTGCGTCTTGAGGAACAGCAAGCTCTGCTAACAGCAATGCAAGAGCGTGCTTTCCCAATTTCAGGTCGTTCTGAGCGATCCTCTGGAGCGTTGACAAAAACCGAACCGGTTCCTTGCGATTTCATACTTATTGCAGCAGGAAATCTCGATGCAATCCAGGGAATGCATCCAGCACTTCGCAGCCGTATCCGAGGATACGGATACGAAGTCTACGTAAACTCGGAAATGCCAGATACAAACCCAAATCGAAAACGTCTCATTCGTTTCATTGCGCAGGAAGTTCGCCGTGACATTGGGACCACTCGCGAGATTCCGCACTTTGATAAATCTGGAGTTTCATTAATTCTCCGTGAAGCCCAACGCCGTGCCGGACGAAGAGGTAAACTCTCTCTGCGTCTTCGTGAACTTGGTGGACTGGTTCGAATTGCAGGCGACCTCGCAGCTGAAGACGGAGCCCCTTACGTAACTGACGCCCATGTTCTTGCAGCACGCTCGATTGCGAAGCCGCTTGAACAGCAGGTTGCAGACCGTATGATTGAACGCCGTTTGGATTATGCCCTTGTTGTTAATTCAGGCAATCGAGTTGGTCGTGTCAATGGACTTGCAGTGCTTGGTGCGAATTCTGGATTGTCGGACTTCTCTGGCATCATGCTACCTGTCGAAGCACTCGTAACGCCCTCACAAGGTGGCGGCGGAAAGATTCATGCAACGGGTGGACTCAGTGATTTGGCCAAAGAAAGCGTCACAAACGTTAGTGCGGTCATTAAGAAACTGACTGGGAAAGACGTTTCGGATTACGATATCCACATCCAATTTGTTGACACTCATGGTGTGGATGGTGATTCGGCTTCCATCACCATCGCTACTGCCGTAATCTCTGCATTGGAAAACATCCCAATCCGACAAGATCTTGCTATGACCGGTTCGCTTTCAGTCCGAGGAGAGGTGCTCCCAATTGGTGGAGTCACGGCTAAAATTGAGGCAGCAGCTCGCGCAGGTGTCAAGACCGTTGTCATCCCGCGTTCAAACATGCAAGACGTGTTGCTCGACGACCAGTTCGAAGGAAACATCGAGGTCCTTGTCGTGGACACACTCGATGAGGTTATGGAATACGCTCTCATCACGCACGAGCAAAAGCAGAGTCTTGTTGAACGACTCGGTTCGGTCATCGATCGTCTGACGCCTGATTTGTCTGGTCCAACAACCTCAATCTAAGGTCAAATGGATACATGACTTCAAAGGGTTGATGCCCTCCACACAAGCATGGATGAGACCAGTCCAACATCGATTGTTGATACTGGTAAAGGTGCCCTTCTTGTTCTCTTTTTGGTAACCATGATCGATATGATCGGCTTTGGTATTGTTATACCGTTCCTCACATACTTGGTTGAAGATTTAGCGACTGAGAGCGACATCCTCGATATTGGAATCTGGGTTGGCTTGCTGATGACCTCCTACTCCGCTGCACAGTTTCTCTTCTCCCCTATCTGGGGCGGTCTTAGCGATCGTATTGGTCGTCGACCTGTGTTGATGATTGGATTGCTGGGGAATACGGTTTTTTTCACAATGTTTGGTTTAGCGAACACGCTTTACATGGCACTAATCGCTCGTTTCTTTGCCGGTGTGTTCAACGGGAACATTGCTGTTGCACGTGCCTACATTGGGGATGTGAGTACGTCGAAACAACTCGCTTCTCGAATGGGCATCATCGGTGCAGCGTTTGGTTTGGGATTTACGGTTGGACCCTTCCTCGGAGGTGAACTTTCATCCCCTGCAGAACGCTGGGAGATGTTTGTTGGCACTGTGTTTGAAACATATCCTTACTTGTTGCCGTGTATTGTCGCAAGTCTTCTGTCCATTTTTTCACTTCTATTGGCCTTCTGCTACCTTCCTGAATCACTAACTTCGGACCCTCGCTCCAAGCGTTCCACCCAACCATGGACTGTGACGATGAAACTCACTGCTTCAAATGTAAAACGCATGCTCGGGACAAAGAACATTGGTTCTCTCATGGGCGTCACATTCCTTTACATGTTTGGTTTCACCGTAATGCATGCAGTGTTTATCCTCTACACACAGATGAGCCCCGACCAAGGAGGTCTTGGATTTAGTGAATCCGATAACGGACGGATTTTTGCTCTAATCGGAATTCTCGGTATCGTTACTCAAGGAGGTCTCATTGGGCCTCTTACTCGTCGTTTTGGATCGCTTTTCATACTACGATCTGGCTTGGTTTTAACGGGTATTGGTCTTGTCTTGATTCCGTACACGAGCATTGAGTACGTTTGGGTTTGGATGGTGGTTGTTACCGGTTTCATTGCGATTGGGAACGGTTTGTTCCAACCTTCTTCAAGTGCAGTTCTTACCACGCTTGCCCGACAGGACGACTATGAGTTGGGTGCAGTCATGGGTTCGCAGGAATCCATCTCCTCGTTTGCACGTATTCTTGGCCCCCTGACCGGTGGTCTTGTTTGGACCATGACTTTTGAGCGCAGTGGGTTCTTTGACTACCATACTGCCTTCCACGTTTGCGGACTGTTGATGCTTCTAGGATTTGTTCTATCATTCAAGGTCCAATTTAAATCCGCAGAAAAAAATCCACAATAAATTGAAACGTAATATGGAAGAGAGCAGAGCATGGACGGACAACAATCCGTGTTTGATAACGAGACCTTCCACAAAAGGCTTGGAGCGCTTGCTTTTGCAGCGATTCTTCTTACACTACTTACAGTTTGGATGATAGAACTTCGGGAAATCTTCCAGCCTTTTTTTATTGCTCTTGGGATTTATTTTGTTCTCAAACCGGGTGCAGATTATCTTTCTAAAAATGGATTTCCAATTGGGTTATCGTATCTGACAATGCTTCTCTCTGCTTTTCTCATCATCATCGCTGCAAGCTATCTCGCCTTTGATCAAGTGAGTGACCTTGCCGATGATGAGGGCCGTATCGAAAAATACAACAGGAATTTGGACAAACGTTGGGACCAACTCAAAGCGTCACCAATTATTGGTTCATCGATTACAGAATCATTGAACTCAACCAACGGCACGTTTACAGAAGATCTTGCAGAATTGGGACTCCTGTCCAATGATTCAGGTATTGCTGATGTCGCAGGTGGTGTTGTATCAAGCGTTGGTAGTTTGTTCGGTATGGGTTTGACGGTGACGTTTTTCCTCATATTCATCATCTTTGAGGCCAACTTTTTGCCCGGTCGAATCGAACGTGCTTGGCCTGGCGGTGTGTCTGGTCGCGTCCAAGACATGCAAATACAAATCCAAGAGAGCATCAATACCTACGTTGTTGTGAAAACAGGTGTTGGTTTAGGTACAGCTGGAATTACGGCGATCATATTGTTTATCTTTGATATCGATCTTTGGTTTACCTGGGCCTTGTTAACGTTCATTCTGAACTATGTCCCTTACATCGGCTCTCTTATTGCAACCATTCCGCCATTGATTCTCGGTTTTGTCACACTCTCTCCAGCAGCCTGGTTGGTTATGTTGATCCTTCTCATTTCCAATCAGCAACTTTGGGGAAGCATCATTGAAACAAAATGGGCTGGTCGTGCTCTCGACATTTCCCCCGTGTTGTTGTTGCTCACAACAGCCTACTCGTACTGGGTCTGGGGTATTCTCGGCATGGTGCTTGTCGTTCCGTTTACGGTAATCTTCAAGATTGTCTTGGAAAACATCGAGGCGACGCGACCGATTGCAATTTTACTTGCGGAGCGAGCACCATCCATAGACGAGGCTTGGAAAGAAGCCATGAAGGATGGCCGAATTTCAAGTCACGAGAGTCGTTCGCTTGAAGAACTTCAACGTATTCTTGGGCTGAGTGATCGTGAAATGACGAAGGTTGCAGCAAAACACGCAATTGAGCGCTCACTGAAGCGGAATCGAATTACTCCAGAACAATTTGCTTACATCAAGGAAGCTGCTGTATTGTACGACAATGATGCGTACTTCTTACGTTTGAACAACATCAACATTGAATCAGGTCGATTGAAGAAAGACAACAGGGCGGTCTTGGAATCGATTTACGCACACTTAGAAGAAGAATAATCAGAGAATGTCGGTAAGGATTTTTTCCAGTTCCGTATTGATCATCAAAATGAGTGTGCCAAATTCTGGAGGAATGTTCGGGTCTTCGTAGAGTTCTTCAAGCTTGGATTGGGACATCGCTATACGTACATCGAGTTTCTTCCCCTTGTTTAGGAGCCAGTTTTCACAAGTCTCTTTGGCTTGCTTACGGATGTTTCTCGGTACTTTTGGGTCATCGATTTGGTTGATGACTGTTGCTACTTGTTGAAGTCTTGTCTCGACGTCCATTTACACAACCCCTTGGAATCCGCACTAAGATGGCCTTGTTGTGGGCCGTCTTTAAGGTCATTGGCCATATGGACGACATAATGGATGAGGATTCTGAACTTATCATCGGATGGGCCCGTTTGGGTGTTCTAATCCTGTGCATGGGTTGGGCATCGTGGTATGATTATCGAGAGCGTCGCGTCTCCAATGAGCATTGGATTGTTTGGTCGAAACCAATTATTTTCATTTGGACATTGGATCTGCTCATCCAAGCACCACATTGGTCTGTTTGGTTAACAGCTTCTGCCCTTCTTGCTTATGCAAGTGGCTCTGTCATTGGCCGACCGACATTTCGAGACGCAAAACGTGGCAATCGAGTTGACCAAATCGTGATGATTTGGTACGCAATCTCAATCCTTGGGGTTGTAGCAGCCTCGTATCGCTTCGCATCCACAACTCCTCTCGACGTCTTAATCGATGATGCATCCTCGGAAGCCACGTTGTGGTGGTCGTACGTTGGTGCTTTGTTCACTCTCATAGTCATCGATTTTGCTTGGCGGTTACGGTTTATTCATGGCGGTGCAGATGCAAAAGCACTGATGTGGGTCACACTGCTGTTCCCTTCTTGGAGGGAAGTCCCCGTCCTTCACAACGCTTCAATGGATGATCTTGTTTTGCATTTGCCACCCTCTCTCAGCTTGCTGATATGGGGTGGTTTCTTTTTCATTCTGATTCCTTTTGTTCTCCTTGCCCGAAATATTGCTTCAGGTTCTGTAAAATCGTTTTCAGACGCAACGATGGCATGGATGGCACTTTCGATTCCACTTGATTCCGTTCGTCATCGTCACGTATGGATTCTAACAGATACCATGCAATTGCCTAATGGTGAAACCGTACTTCATCACCAAAAGCGTGCGCCTCGACAAACACCATCAAACGAACAATTCGAAGAACACATAAAGCGACTAGAAGCGTATGAAGCAGAACGGATATGGGTTAGTTTGAAGTTACCGCTGCTGGTTTTCTTGGTACCAGCCATTGTCCCATTATGGTTGATTGGTGACCCGATGGCAACCTTGTTACCGCTGTTGCTGCCCTGATCCTCAGATGCCCTTTCGTTCGACATTCTTGGGACGCAATCCTTTGTATCCACATTTGCGGCAGACGGTTGCTCGCCACGCGTTTCGTGCATTGCACTTCATGCAAATTTTCACACGTAGCAAACGTTCCTCTGCCTCAGGGAATCGTGCCATGTGGTTGCGACCAACTTCCTATATTTAACCGCAACCACGCAATAAGAGATACATCAATGCCATGGTTCAAACACTCAAAGGCATTCCAATGGCCATGCGCATCGTCCGACTTCCGGGTATTCATCACGATGCGAATGCCGTTCTCTTGATGGGTTCAAACGAAGCCCTTCTTATCGATTCGGGTACTGCATGGTATCAACTGCTCCAACAAGAACGGATTGTTGGTCAGTTGGGAGAGACCGTAAAATTACGTGAGATTGTCTTAACCTCTCGGCGTTACCCATTCAGTGGTGGTTGTTTGTCAATTGCCCAACATTTTGGAAATGCGCCAATATCGGCTCATTCATCTGCGAAATCCTCGCTTTCCACAGGTGACTTTTTTACAACCTGGGCAAACAGATACGATTCAGACATGCCTCGATTTGAAGTGATTGGACTTGGCACAAATGAAGTAAAATTTCTTGACGAAGAAGCGGTTGAAATCATTGAAGCACCAGGTCCAAGCAGCTGCAATCTTTTGATTCATATCCCCTCCGCAAAAACGGTCATTGCAGGAGCACTTCTTCCTCGTGCGGATCGCCTGATGCGTTGGGATGTTCCGACCGGTAACCTTCTCGATGGCCAAGAAAGTCTCGAAAAACTCCGAGATCTTCGTCCGGAAAAATTGGTCCCAATGCACGGCCCGACCCTCCAGGGACGGCGACATATTTCCGAAACAATTGAACGGCACATACAAGCCCTCGAACAAATCATCGCTTCCAAAGGTTCGGTGCCACAAAGTTGGCAAAAACCAGCTGACACCTCCCTTTGGCATGAACCAGTCCCAGCATGGCCTCGAGTTGAGCAAGAAACCGATCAAGCAAACGGTAAGAGTCGGAATTGAGATTCTGCTTCTCGGCGTTGAGCCTCAAACGCTTTCCGCTCACGAATACGGCGTAGCATTTGATTTTCGCCAAAAGAATTCGAGGCATCCTTTGAGTGCGTAATCTCTCCGTTTCGATTGTACAAACATTGTTCCCATCCTGACTGTATGCGTATCACTTTCCCGTCCAAGCGGATGGATGAAATCGAGCGATTCGTTTCGAATACGAGCGTGGAGTTCTGTTCTTCGTCAACATTCCAAACCTGGCCCTTCGCATCAGCAATCATCAAACATTCGTTTTCATCCGAACACAAGGCCCGTAACGGTTCGTTGCTGATCGTGATGGTCCACAGTTTTCCAAAGTTAGGCAGTTGCAAAGCGTGGAGTTGTCCTTTTCGGTCTCCAACATATATTTTTGATAGGGTTCTATTGTCTTTTTTTATCCCAAGAAGAACCGTTGCGGTTGCTCCAAGATTAATCTTCTTTCGTGTGTTTTTGTTTTCCCAAAGAATCATGCCATCGCTCATCGCACGACACGTTCCCTCACTTGCCACAAGACTCCGTACCGTCGTTCTGTTGTTGCGCATACCTTAGAACTGAGTGCAGTCGGTATACGTCGTTTACGAGGGGTCTAATGTGAAAGTGAAAGTTAAATCAGTACATGTCATCATTCTTGTTTTCCTTCTTCCATGAACGATAACACGATTTGCATACTCGTACTCGACCTTTCGTTGCAACAAAGCTTCCAGAACCCCACATTTCGGTTGAGTCATCGAATGAAAGAGACCTACCTCCAAGTTTTTTGTCGGCATATTTGTCGCAATTTTTGATTGCGCATTGTACTTGTCCTTGACTTGCTTTCTTTTTGTTAGCGCCGTCCTCCGCACTTTGCGCTTTATTTTTTCGAGCCTTGGCTTTGAATCCCATGGTTATCCCAAAGTAGTCTTCTTCAAGAAACTTAGGGTCTTATTGTTGGGACCCTTCACCCAACTTGGACAACAACCCTTCAATCAAACGAAGGAGTCCGCGGAGTGTTACTTCCGATACATTCGCAATTGAACAAATCTCGGATTGTGTTCGTGGAGAGCCAGATTCACTGCAGGCTTTGTAAATTAAAGCCGCTGCGACACCCATCGGTTTTTTTCCTTGCCATACATCTTCATGGGGCTTTACAACAGACCAGAGGTGCTGTACTTGGCTGCGCATGGAGGGTGGAAGTTCCAGCTTGGACATGAAGGGGTCAATGTACTGGTCGGGCGAACTTATTGAGTGCATGTTGAGCATTCGAGAAACCTGTCGGATGAGACGCGAGAGCTCTTTTTCTTCGATCGTGAATTGTTCGGCGATGTCAGGGATTTGTCGAGGTACGTTTTCTTCGCGTGCGACAAGGTACGTGCATGCTGCTGCAACACCAGCAATTGAACGTCCTGTAACGTAGCCTTTATCCGAAAGACGTCTGTACAATCGTGCGACTTCTTCTTGAAGCGCTATCGGGAGTAGAGACCTGTCGCGAATGAATTGGTTTGCTTTGACTAAATTTCGCTCTCGACTTTTACGTGTCTTAGAGCGCTCATCGATGATTCTTCTTCGTCGCCATTCTCGGCGGCTCTGATTGGAAATTCCGTGGCGGCTTGCTGCACCAGTGTTGAGGTCACGCACGTCAATGGTGGTGTTGAGTCCTCTGTCAGCAAGTGTGTACGTCATCGGTGCGCCGACACGTGAGCGATCTTCCCCGCGGTCCCGTTGTGTCCACTCGGCTCCTGGGTCAAGGACGTTCTCTTCAACAACCAAGCCGCAACTGTTGCATGTAACTTCTCCACGGGTAGTATCGAGACTCCAATCCACTGCCCCACATTCTTCACACGGCCGGGTGTGGCCTTCTAGAACTCGACGTTCGCTTGAAACGTTGGGCTCGTTTTGATTTCGCTCGTTGTTGGTCTCAAATCGTGTCGACATCTTTTCAACTCCGAGTTTAGTAATGGTATTTGCTGTATATAAATGTTTGTACTTAACGCATCAACATTGTATGGTTCGACGTACCCCACACGCACAAAGATTGAGCGGGACGCTTTGCCACAAGAAGAAGATTGAACGACAGTATATGAAGATGTGTTCAATTGACCCAATGCATACCCAAAAATCCGATGAAGATGCAGGGGATAGTTCAAGGACATTCGTTATACAGTGCGGATTGAAGAATATGCCAGCGACGGTTATTTTAGGTGCGCAATGGGGCGATGAAGGTAAAGGTAAGCTCGTCGATAGACTTGCTGAAGACGCTTCTTGGGTTGCCCGATTCCAAGGCGGCAACAATGCGGGTCATACCGTTGTTATCGGAGATCGCATCCTCAAGTTTCATCTCCTTCCATCTGGAATTACGCGCAAGGAGTGCTCCCTCGTACTTGGAGATGGAATGGTCATCGATCCTTGGGTTCTGAACACAGAAATCGAAAATTGGATTGGTACAGGAGGAGACGACCCTCGAGGGAATCGCCTGTTTGTCTCCGAGCGAGCTCACATCATTTTGCCGTATCATCGGGCTATGGACAGTTTGGACAAAACCATCGGCACTACAGGCCGGGGCATTGGTCCTACCTATTCTGATAAAATCAACAGAATAGGATTGAGATTCGGTGATGTAGCCGAAGTTTTGAACGATGCCTCTTGGGCAACAAAAACCGCCAATCGCATGAACAAATCACTCGCAGCGGCGGGTTCAGACGTTCAGATTGGTTCAGAAGAACTCGCGGCTGAAGTTGCTTGGATTCACTCAGTGTACTCCACCAGTATTGCAAACACCGGTTTGATGCTCGACAATGCGCTTAAACTCGACGAGCAAATAATTCTTGAAGGTGCACAAGGTTGTCTTCTTGATATCGATCAAGGTACGTTTCCATTCGTCACTTCCTCAGTCACTTCCAGAGGGAATGCAACACATGGGGCTGGGATTCATCCTGGGCATGTTGACGAGGTGATTGGTATCACAAAAGCATACATTACGCGCGTCGGAAACGGAGCGATGCCGACCGAGTTGGAAGACGATGCAGGGGAGCATCTCGGAACGGTCGGACATGAATTTGGAACAACCACGGGCCGTAAGCGGCGTTGCGGCTGGTTTGATGCGGTAGTCATGCGTCACGCACATCGAATCAATGGCTTCACATCATTGGCCTTGACGAAACTTGATGTGCTTGGGGGGTTGGATGAAATCAAGATTTGCGTCGCTTACGAGTTGGACGGCGTTGAAGTCACAGAGATGCCAAGCAGTGCATCAGCACTTGCTCGCTGCAAACCTATCTATGTCACCGTTCCAGGATTTGAATCAAAATCACTTGAAGAATGGCTAGTTGTGGCCAAGCATGCCAATGAAAACGGGCTTGGAATCTCAACGCTTCCACAAGCTGCTCAGGATTACGTTCGACAACTCGAATCGTTGCTCGGGATTCCGTGCTCAAGCGTTGGCGTGGGACCGGATCGTGATGCGACCATCGATTGCATGTGAGCAATCGCAATGAAACAATCAAAAGGATGCGCCCGTACGGACGGCTACAGGGGCGCTTAGCTCAGTTGGAAGAGCGTCTGGTTTGCAACCAGAAGGCCGGGGGTT
>CALBFP010000164.1 GCA_937894115.1 uncultured euryarchaeote | reverse complement strand
ACGCGCTTCCCTTTCATATCTGCCATGTTAAATGTCGAACCATCAATTGCTGGTAGTGACATAGTCGGGGCCGGGCTGCCATCAGTGAGTGTCATGAATCAACCAATGTGCGGCAATGAAAAAGCATTTCCTTTCATTTGGGGAAACATATCAGAACATAATCGGTAATGTAGCAAACAGGACAAGTGGAGAGATTGCCATACTAAAATCGCGAAGAAACAACACGAGCATCGATTTTGTACTGGTTTTTGCGACTTTGTCGAATTCTTCTTGCATCCTTTCATCGATAATGTCAGAGACCTTTCCAGCACCCGCTCGAGCCGCCTCAATAGCAGCACCAACTGCGACTGAAGTCAGAAGTCCAGCAGGACTTAATTTCCTCATTTTTAGCGCTCGTAGCCCCCATAATTTCGCACTGCGTTTACCAACGCGTGAAGCTGCATCGAGAGATGTCGATTCGTTTCCCTGAACAGTTTCCTTTTTTGAGAAACGTCTGAAAAACCTACGTGTTTTTATACCCACATTTGCTATTTTCTTAAGTTTGTCAACGTCGTAACGATTAACAGAGATAAGCATACGACGAACCCTGTAAATTCTGAATGCATCAACTAGAATCCACAATGAAAAGAAGCACAACAACAAAACAAGACCGAGGAGTCCTGCTTCCTCCCAAGAACTCCAACCAATGGGATCGAAGCGCATTCTGAATAGAATTACCGTTAATGGAGGCAGCATAAATGCTAACGATTCATTGAACACTAGGATTGACAAACCTTTGATTGGTAGTTCACGAAGTTGTCGAATCGCCCAACCTCCATGAGGAGCAAATTTCTTTATCACCTGGTATAATGGACGAGCTAAAAGCAATGTCCTGAAAAGGAATGGCAACCAAATCAATACAAGAACATACAATTCCCAAGGCCCCTCTGGCGGGAAAGTAGGAATTTGCAGCGGGTCAGACACGGTTGTCCATCTCGCGTCGATTCATGAATGAATCGTTGCCATCAGTCTTTTTTGAGTACGTTTTTCATCCGTGCGTCAAAACCGTCGAGTGCTTGGCAGATTTTTCGACCGTATTTTCGACCAATTCCATAACCTGCGCCTGCTGCGGCAGCCCCAGTCATAATCTCAAGTGTTACTGCTGCGGCAGCGAGTCCACCAACAATCACAGGAATCATTCTTCCACCCCTTCGACGAATTCAGTAACCACAACGACTTCCTGAATGGTATTCGTTTTCAGGTCCTCAAACTCTGCGTGCTTTCTAAAATAATGACGGAATGTGCTATCCGCTATTCCAACCATTATCGCTACTGCTCCTACTGCAACTGTTGTTGCAAACAATCTTCCAATCATTCTTCTTCACCTTTTTTTGGCCCGGGACTGCCGACGACGTTTTTCACACCTTGAGCAACCGATCCAACAACATTGCCAGCGGTTTCTACGGTAATCTTGGTCACTTCACCCGTCGCATCGATGGCAGCTTTGATGACTCGACTTGAGCCAACTGCCAAGTGAACAACGGTTTCTTCTCCCGCATTCACCATTTCTTTTACGGCTGAAGCAAATTCATCGATTAGAGAACCGAGTCCTTTGCTGACCTTGTCGACGGCTTTCTTTCCGGACATGATTTTCCGATATCACTGTTGAATATAAACAAAGGAGGGTTTTCATAGGGGGTTAAATTACCCGCTATCAAGCATCACTCGGCAAATAAAAAAAATCGACTGGATAATACTTCATGCGTATACCCAAATCGATCCATCGTCCTATGTCACTACGCAAACTTCGTCCAGATTCCAAGACATCGTACGTGATGATTGGATGACCTCCTCGCCCTTTTCTTTCTGTGATGTTTTGTGTGACGTAACCTGCATCGACGAGTTTTTCTAAGTGGATTTTCAATTCCTTCCTTTCAATACCGGTTGCTCGTTCGATGCGCATCAATCGCTTGGATTCAGAATCACGTTCCCGCATCCGGGAGAGGTAGAGAAGAATGCGGTAAATGGTCACAGAGAGGTCGCGTCGCCTTCGTTCCATATAGGGGGTTATTCACTCCCAGTATTCTAACTTAATGCAAACCATTCAAAGAACAACATCACACAAGACTCAAGAGAATGACGTGCAACATTGGAACAATGTCGGAGGACCTCATCGA
>CALBFP010000163.1 GCA_937894115.1 uncultured euryarchaeote | reverse complement strand
GAATCGCCTGGAACCTTCACACTCGATGTAGAATGGACCGAAATCGTTCTCGAAAGCAAAACACAGTATTACTCAGATGAGGAAATCGTTTCCTGGGACCTAGCCTCGACTTCTGTCGATGAGCAAATTCTCGAGGCGGGTGGCATCGTTGTTGGAGTGATGATGAGTCTCGAATATCCTGAAGAAGATGAATCTCCAAATTTTGGATTTTGCACAGGCTTCGAGGACAACGTACCCGACATCATATCCGGCACCGTCTCGAAGAATGAATGGAGTCTTACAAACAGTGATTCAAATCCAGGCTCTCACGAAGTAAATCTTACCTGGCACAACCAATCGCTTTTTGAAAAACAAAACATCTCTGGTATGACAAAAAGTGAAATCTTGAGCCAGATCGATTACGGTGAAGATGCTCTAGGAACGTACTCTCTGAGCGTTGTTGTTGATGCTCAGGCTCATGAAGGAGCGACCTGTTCCCACACGGATAATGGAGAAAATGTGCAGAGCGAGGTTGCACTTCTTGTCGTTCGTGTGGATTTCAATGGGAGTGACGAGGATGCTGCTTTCATCTCAGTTGGTGACGGCATCGTACCTTTGATTACCTTCTCACCTTGGTTCATCGGCATGTTTGTTCTCGTTGGTTACCTTACTTCAAGGAAAGAAAAATTCCAACTTGGAATCGTTCTCGAAGAGAACGAACCTTCAGACTTCGGCGATGTTGAATCCGAAGAACGCGGCAATACACTCGTCGAGAGTTACCGAGCAAGGGTTTTGACACTCTGCGCCCTCTATGTTGCACAAGGGATTCCTTGGGGATTCATCACAGTCACATTTGTTACTTATCTTGCGGTCGAAGGCGTAAGTGCTGGCCAACTTGCTTATTTGCTTACACTTGGAACGTTGCCATGGTCCGTGAAATTCCTTTGGGGCCCCGTCATCGATCGTTTCCAGTTTCCAGAAATGGGGAAACGCCGACCTTGGATTCTTATTGCCCAAAGTGGAATGATACTCGTTCTTTCTGCGATGCTTCTTATCCCAAACATGTCGGCAAACGTAAATCTTGTTGGGATAATGTTTCTGATTTACAATGTTTTCACAGCCTTACAAGACGTTAGTACCGACGCTCTTGCGGTTGATGTACTCAAATCGCACGAGTTTGAGAAAGTCAACAGTTACATGTTCACTTCAAAAGCAATTGGAGGCATCATTGGTGGAGCTGGTCTCGGCACCATCATCAGTTTCACTGGCATTAAAGGCGCAATTGTGTTGCAGATTCCGATTCTTGTTGTCATTATGCTCGTACCGCTGTTTATGACAGAGCGTCCAGGAGAGAAACTCTACCCCTGGAGCGAATCAACCGTTAAGGGTGAAAGAAAACAAGACATTGAACAAAAAAGTTTCAAAGAAATTTTTGACAAAATTAAGATTGCGTTCTCCTTTCGCTCGGCTCAACTTGGTATCGTGTTGAGTCTGGTTATGTCCTTGTCTTTCTTCCTAGTACCCGTTCTTCCACTCCTGTTTGTTCGTGAGTTGGGTTGGACCGAAGAACAATTCAATGCCACAAAGGGAGGAATCATCCTTATTGTTACCATGCTCGGTTATGTTGTTGGGGGACAACTGGGTAAACAATTCGGAGGAAAAGCCATCATCGTTTATTCTGCCTTCGTAACCGCATTGATTACAGCGTTCTGGGGAATGAACGAGTCGTTGTGGAGCAACGGCATCT
>CALBFP010000162.1 GCA_937894115.1 uncultured euryarchaeote | reverse complement strand
ATTGGGACAAGCGGTCATGTGTATCCTGCAAGTGGTTTTTTACACAAAGCTCAGATGCACGGCGCGCAAACCATCGTAATCAATCTTGAACCGCCAGAAAATATTTCATTCTCTGATGAATTTTATCAAGGAAAAGCAGGTGATATCCTCCCAATGCTTGTTCGACGATGGACACAAGAATAATACCAGGTCCATGGTACAAACATAACCTGATTTAAGACTCATATTCAAGAGGTGCGACCTGTTGAATCGTTTGTGGGAAGAAACTCTTTGGCTGATTTAAATTGGAAACGTCGCTTCCTTAATGGCACGCCTGGTGATCAACAAATCGGTGGCAGACCGAGACAAGTTCCCGGTTGTTGTTGGTCCAGAGTAACACCAAGCACAGTTCCCGAACCAAACCTTCGACTCTGGTCAAAAGAAATGGCGGACGAATTAAACATTGAGCAAGATTGTTCCGATGTGCTTGCTGGTAACCGTCTTGTTGAGGGTATGGATCCTTACGCCCAACGGTATGGCGGTCACCAATTTGGAAATTGGGCAAACCAACTTGGTGACGGTCGAGCGATTACACTCGGCGAAGTTGAAACCGAGACAAACGTGTTTGAATTGCAATTAAAAGGATCGGGAATCACGCCCTACTCACGTTTCGCTGATGGCAAAGCAGTCCTTCGATCATCGATTCGTGAGTTTCTATGCAGTGAAGCGATGCATCATCTTCGAGTTCCAACAACTCGGGCGCTGTCCTTGGTTACGACTGGTGAAGACGTAGTTCGAGACGTCATGTACGACGGCAATCCTGCACCCGAACCAGGTGCTGTTGTTTGTCGAGTAGCACGAAGTTTTCTTAGATTTGGTTCTTATCAGATACATGCGATGAACGGGGATAGAGAAACACTCCAAACTCTGGTTGATCACACCATTAAGCATCATTTCTCTGGTCACGTATCAACCACCGATGATGGATTAGTCACATGGCTCAATCAAATTGGAGAGGATACTGCACTGATGATCGCAAACTGGATGCGCGTCGGCTTTGTTCATGGAGTTATGAACACCGATAACATGTCGATTCACGGCGTCACCATTGATTACGGGCCCTATGGTTGGATAGAAGATTACGATCCCAATTGGACACCAAACACGACCGACGCCAACGGCAGGCGTTATCGATTTGGACAACAAGCAGAAATCGGTGCTTGGAATTTTGCTCGATTGTTGGAATCCATAAGTCCGTTGATGGAACAACCTGAGCGGCTTTACGAATGTCTTGAAGGATATTACAATGCTTATGAGCGCTATGATCAGGAGATGTGGGTTCAAAAACTCGGTTTGGATGAATTTAAGCAAGGAGATACAGTTTTGATTCAAAATCTCCTTGCTAACCTCCAATTGGTTGAAACCGATATGACCATTTTCTTCAGGCTTCTTGCATCGATTAAAGCACCCGAAATCGAAGCGTTCTATGATGCCTTTTACGACACGACCACCATCCCAACTACGGAGTGGAACCAATGGTTGAAAGCTTGGTGGGAAAGAATAAACGGTCAACCAAGAACAGCAAGAATGTTGGATGCGAATCCAAAGTATGTGTTGCGAAATTGGATGGCACAACTCGCAATCGACGCTGCAGAAAAGAATGACTATTCGATTGCTCAGGAATTGTACATGTTGCTCAAAAATCCATATCAAGAGCAATCAGAATACGAGGACAAGTGGTTTAGAAAGCGACCAGAATGGGCACGTCATAGAGTAGGTTGTTCAATGCTATCGTGCTCGAGTTGAGGGTTATTCCTCTTCCTCGGTTTGTATTCCATCATGAACTGAATTGGTGTTGGGGTTCTCAGAGGCCTGACTCTCAGGCGTTGCCTTCCAGCCATGGCGTTGAGCCAAATTCTTGCTTACCAACGATTGCTTACAGTGCGGACAAGTGTCGGATGGTGAAAGCAGATCGGGGCGTATTGCAAGAACTGCCATACAATGAGGACAAGCGGCCAACATCTCCCCCTCTTCAAGTTCAACTTCTGGCATCGGAACAAACTCGATGTATCCTTTTCTATAGAGAGGAGAGAAATGATAACGGACCCGTTGGAAGGAACTGTAGGATGCATATCCCATAATCAGCATGAACAAGAGTCCTCCAACAGCTCCTGAGATAACCAAGAACAAGTATTGTAGGAAGAAGATGAAGAAAATAACCGATGCAACTGACAATATGAGCGCTCCAGGCCAATAGGCCCAAGCTCTACGAGATCGATACGAAAACCAGGTGAGTATTGATACAAACAATGGAACCACCCAAATAAGCATGGCAATTCGACCCAAATACGATTGAGAAATCGAAGAGATTTGTTGACAAATGAGAACGATGATAACGCAGTCGATAGCCAAAATAAGCGATGTGCTTCGATGGGTTTGATCAAACAAGCCGGAAAGTGTTGCTGAGGCTTGTTGACCTCTTGAACCAGCCAAGACGATATCGTCACCCCTGTTCCCTGCCATAACTCACGGAGTCATCCACCTCACATGAAGTCTTGTGAGCAGCGAAGAAGTCTTCATGGACAATACACTCCCCCGAACATGAGCGTCCGTGACACCGACGTTGAACCCAAGGGTTCCAGTCTTGCTGGGAAACGCATCTTGGTTGGTATTACAGGCGGTATAGCCGCAGTTGATTCCGTGCGTCTACTTCGAGAAATGCGACGACATGGAGCCCAAATGCTGGTTGTCATGACCGAAAGTTCACAAAAGGTCATCACCCCTCTTGCGATTGAATGGGCAAGCCAGTGTCAGGTCATTACTGACTGGGATGGTGACATGAAGCAACTCGAGGACGTCGATGCTATTCTGGTCGCACCTGCAACGAGAAACACCATAGCAGCACATTTGCATGGAATGCAACACGGACCTCTTCTTATGGCACTAAGTGCAGCACGATCTCGTCATGCACACGTATTGATGGTTCCGAGCATGCATGCTGATCTTGCCGACGATCCTGTTACCGATGAAATCGTCGAGAGACTCAGAGAGGAAGGAATTGACGTCATGTGGGGCGATCTCGAAGAAGGAAAACGAAAGACACCAAATCACGAACACATTGTTGCGCGTTTTGCACACGGTCTTCATTCCCACATGGAGGGTCGGAAAAATGTTGTAGTAACGCTTGGAGGTACCTATTCGCCAATCGATGATGTCCGAGGTATTCAAAACACCAGTTCAGGCCGAACCGGATATGCTTTGGCTGATGATTTGTATCGATATGGACACGATGTGACCTGTGTTGTTGGCAG
>CALBFP010000161.1 GCA_937894115.1 uncultured euryarchaeote | reverse complement strand
CTCAGGTCAGTTATAGCCTGATGTGTCCATGATTCAGGGTTCAGACTCACAAGTTCAAATTTAGAAGTTTGAGCAATCATGCTCGTGTTGACATCGTGAACAAAAATAATCCCCCAAGCACGATTCACACTCACGATCCTCACGCAAGAAAACTCGCTTTGTGATGTCTGAAAAACAATTTTCGCAGTAGTATTTTTGGAAATATGGTTTGATTTTTGGGTGGGGGCGAAGGAACAATAGAATTGCGTTAATACAGCTTTGAGCCCATTCAAATGTATCTTTCAATTTCTCTAAAGTTTGAAGCTCCATAGCCTTCTCTTCATTATAATCCAAGCATTGTATAGCTAGATCAATTGCTTCATTAGTTGCCATCATCTCGTAGTTTTCAGTTCTAATTTCTGACACAAGGGACTTGATCAGAAGATTAGCACGCAAAAGACCTAGAGTATCGTATTCAGTAATCTCGACTGCAGGTCTAGCAAAACCAAACTCTTGCATGGCTCGGTCGAAGTTGCGAGAGTACTAAAACCATGAGTCGATGATTCCCAGGGTTTAAACTCACAAGATTCGTCTCAAATGTCTCGTCAGGTTTCTATTTCAGACAACTGCTGTGCATAGGTCAAAGTCACTTCCACGTACTTCCAACGTGGTGCGATCTTTTGTTCTGATTCTTTATGACTAACCCAATTTCTTGCCAGTCTTGCTTGGTGGAGAGTGGTTATGCTATCCTTTTTCAGGTTGAGCAGGTTTGACACCTCATCGACTACTTTCAAATCTTAACTGTCCTCCGTATCAATGTGCTTCTTGAGTTGATACACCATGAACGCATACGCATCAGTGGTTGCATCGTTCAGGTTGTTATGTTTCAAAGCCTTCTTTAGCGCCTTCGCCAGATTTGTGTTTAAACTTTTGAGTGAGGGGAAATCAGTATGATTGATCCTTGGTTCCATCTTCAACGATTTGTCGGAGTTTAGGAGAATCTTGGTTAGACCTCCTGCGGTAACCTCAACGTATTGTGGGAATTCCTCCAAGAATTCCTCGAATTTAGTTTCACTAGTTATCTTTCTTCCTGGGCTAGTCAATTTATTGTGCTCTTGCATCAAACGATCTGTTCGGTAAACAGGTTCTTGGACATCCAACAGAAAATCACAAAAATCCAAAGCACGAATTGAGGAGAATTCAGACAGACGTCTGAGGGTGTTATCCGTATTATTTCTGGCCCATGAAATTGCAGTTTTGTTCCATTCAATATGCTCATTATTTACTATAGTCTTCGTGTACAGCTCACACTCGCTTTCTTTGAGTCCCAAAGAAATAGCCTTTCTCATAACATCTCCATCCGCCCAGCCGTGTTCCAGAACTTGCTGCAACTCAATTTTGTTTGTACACAAGAGTTTTCTTGCTTTCCTAACTTCTTTCATGTTTTGGAAATCTCCTGCCTTGGCGAATTCGATATCCTCTTCCGTTTTGAAACCTCCATCAAGTATGAGTCTGAGTTCTTTTACATCATATTTTTTCAATTCAATCATTTGGTCAACGAGGTCTTCTGGAACTTCCGCAATTTCAATCAATAACTCTCGTGCTGGATCTTTAAATGCCTCTTCCAGAAATTTATCGTAATTGAGGTTACTAGTGTTGAGGTTATTGGTTAAAATTTGGAAAAACAACTCGATATCGGGATTGTAGTTTCTAGACACAAGCCCTTCGAAGATTTTCTTTTCTTCCTCGGGAAAGTGGTCAGTCAATTTCTTGGAAAAAAAGGCAACAGCCTTTGCTCTTGAGAGGCCTTTAACGCTTCCAATAGTGGTTCCGAACCATGACTGCTCATGCCGGGCGATATGGCTTTCAAGATTATCACTAACATTGCGTTTGTAATTTGCAGCATGGTTAATGTAATTTTTAATGAAAAAATCATTTTTATGGCCATATTTCTCCATGTAGTTATACCATTTTTCAAAATCTTGGGCCATAATATTTGGATAACATGGATTTGCATTCCACCGGAGTATAACGTTTTGTTGATATTGTTTGACCTCACCGGTGCCTCTGAAGTTTTCTGGATATAAAATCGGAAGAGATTTGTCAACCATTTGCATGAATGACTCTAAAGGAAGTAACACGCTTGGGGAACCCTGATCGTACATTGCACTGGCTTTGATAAATGTCATTGGTTCAAAATAATCAGCATCGGTCTTGATAAGAGGCATAACCCGTTGAATCGTAGAACGTGATACATTGAGGTCATCAGCTATCTCTTGCTGAGTTTTGCCTTGGCTAAGCAATTTTCGAACTTCAGGGATGATGTCATCTTTGGGCGGCATAGTTGAAGCAAATAGCATCAACATATGAATCTTTTTGATTCATTTTAGCCTAAGTCAGCCAGACCCAATCTAAGATTCCAAGAATTCAATGTCATCCATGTCCCATTCGCCTTGGTGATCCTTAATGTGCCGCATCCAGCGAAGCAATCGTTTACCATCGAGTTGGTGAATGGAGAGTTTGTACTCCTTGAGAAACTCATCAAATTTCAGGCACACCAATTCAACATCGACGTAAGCCACACCTTCCTTGCTCATGATCAACCGCTCGTCTTCC
>CALBFP010000160.1 GCA_937894115.1 uncultured euryarchaeote | reverse complement strand
GAGATGTTCCACAATGTAATTTCAATCGAAGTTAGTGGAACCGTAGAATCTCCTGAAACATTCAACAACGTCTCAGAAAAATAACCATCTTCCTGATCAAATGTGATTTGTAATTCTAGAATTTCTTCTCCTGTTGTGGCAGAAATCGTAGGCGAAGCGGTGGCAAAAAACAAACAAAAAATCAGCAGAACTGCTTTCTTTGCTTTACCGTACATACATTCGTCACTGGCCCTCAAACGGATCGCACAATTCTCCTTGACCTGGGAAGCTGACCGGATTTCTTGGATTTGTATCCCACTTGAATTCACAATAATTGGTATGCCCATCGCCATCACTATCAACGAGTCGGTCGGCACCATCGAATGGGTCAAATTCAAAGTGGTATTCCCAGCCGGTTGCCATACCATCATCATCATGGTCCATGTAATAGACTTCTGGCCCATCTTCCCATGCATCACCGTCAGTGTCATTGCTGACAGGATTTGTACCGTTTTGCAATTCCTCATAGTTGGTGTAATTTTCTAGATTGTTGTAAAACTTCATTCCGTCTGGCGAGTCAGGATCAATGTTGCATTCAGCATTTGTCGAGTCGTTGTAACCAGGACAATACTTCTTGATGAGACCGGTTCGATTGAGTCCATCGCTGTCAGGGTCTTCCTCTCCGTCATTGATTCCGTCAAGATCGCTGTCGGCCATCGATGGGTCCATAACACCACGAGCACCGTATGCATTGATGGTGGAATTGTCCACGAGGTTGTTGTTGATGGCCTCGTAAGAATACTTGACTTCCCAACCATCCGGGAGTTTGTCCCCATCTGTATCATCATCGACAGGATTTGTATTCCAATTGGAAGGTGACTCTGCACCGTTCGGGAGGGTATCGTTGTCGATATCGTACGTATCGTCTTTGAGGGAATTGAGAGAGGGATCCAATGCCCAACGGCCTTTACACCCATCGCACAAAGTGTTGCCTGGCATGTCAAATCCTGATAGATTCATCTCATGCACCTCGTATTTCTTTTGCAATTGGAAGCCACCAAGCCAGTTAATCCATACATAGCCACCGGGTTCCATCAAACAACTGTTGGATTGTGTTTCAGTGCATCCTGGTCGATCCCAATTCGAAATAGCCACCCAAAGAGAGTGGGAATTGGTGTTGTCCTCAGTCGATTTGACTTGCATTTCCCACCCATCCAACATTCCATCAGCGTCGGTATCGTTGATGAGTGGATTGGTTTCAAGTTGGAACGGGCGAGGGATAAATAGAATTTCATTCCCATCGATGAGACCGTCGTTATCTGTGTCCGAATTGTTGGCATGGGTTACGAAGTTGTCTGCACCTGCGATGACCTCTTCGCCGTCTTCAAGTCCGTCGTTATCGGTGTCAAACATGCAGGCAGAAGTGAAGTATTGTTCTCCGTCGAAGAGGTAGCCAAGCATAGATTCTTGTTGGTCACTCTCTCCATCGCCATCCGTGTCGACATTGGAAGCATTGGAACCTTGCCCATCGCAAGTCGAAGAAAACTCAGCAAAATCGGACAACCCGTCAGAATCTGTATCAGCAAGGCCGGGATCTGATACGACCCATGTCAATTGAACACCACGATTGACAACAAGAATTTCCCAACCTCCAACTTCGATGCCGTCCAACAAACCATCGAGATCTGTATCGCCGTGTGTTGGATCGGTTGAACGACCTATGGCGTTTCCGTTATCGTCAAATCGGGCTTCATATTCCATCAGATTGGTAAAACGCTCGGATTCTTCAACGATGTTCATCCAGACAAACAGTCTGGATTCAACTTGATCACCTGGTGCGACATTGATGTGATAGACATAGCCATCAACCGGGGCAACCAAGTAAACCGTTTGCTTGTTTCCACCTCCAATGGTGTACTGGCCACGAGCGACGGTTGAGTTGGCAGTAACGTAATCACCTTTTTGTGCATAAATATCGATTACTGTTGTTGTTAGTTCAAGTTCCGAAAAGACCACGTCTCCATCACCATCTGAATCCCAACCATCAAAATCAATGTCATCGTTGGCATTGCTTGCATTTCGCGGGTTTAGTGGGTACTCGAATGTTGTACGATTGTATTGGGATGCTTCCCAGCCATCGGGCATTCCGTCCATATCCGTGTCTTCTGACCATGGAGAAGTAAAGGAAGGTAGCCCGTTGGTGAGACCAAACTTCAACGCAACCTGATATTCTTCAAGATTGTTCAATCCATCCTCATCCCAGTCGTTGTAACCGTCCGAAGCGTTTGAAGGATTGAGTCGTTCGGAAAGTGCTTTTTGTGGATTGGAAACGCCAAACGGATGGTTGTCTTTGAACGAAAAGCAGTATTCAAAACCATCAGGCATACCGTCCCCGTCAGTATCCCAATCACTTGGGCCGTTGAGCAAACCGTCGCCATCCATATCGGACAAGAACCAAGACGAACTAACTTCATCCGCAAACGGTGCTTTGTTGGGAAGACGCTGCGATGGAGGGATAATCACGGGTTCACCGCAAGTAGCACCAAGTTGAAAATCCAAGACCATGTTGGCATTGTTCACTTCAAGTATGTCGGGCAACATATCGTCATCTGAATCCTTTGCTGCGGGATTTGTTCCATATTTTTCCTCTTGAAAATTGAGTAGACCATCATCGTCGAAGTCGAGAATTTGATCGCAAGAGAAGTCTCCTGCTGGGCTTTTGAAATCGTCCCAGTTTGAAGTCTCTTCCGATGCATCAAATATGTCTTCAAGCGCTTGAAGGAGTGCATCACTGATGAG
>CALBFP010000159.1 GCA_937894115.1 uncultured euryarchaeote | reverse complement strand
AAGGAAGAGGAAGAGGCCAAGAAGAAGGCCGAAGCCGAAGCCAAGGCTGCTGAAGAGAAAGCAAAGGCTGAGGCTGCTGCGAAGAAGAAGGCTGAGAAGAAGCCTGCTGCTACGAAAGAAGCCAAGAAGCAAGAGGAACTTCAACGTGTGAAGCAACGTGCCAAGACCATCGATTTCAAGGTCATTGGAGAGGCTTCATCTTCTGAATTGAAGAGCGAGGTCAAGAAGGGTGCAACGACACTTGAAGTGGCCAATGCCAAGGACTTTGCAGAAAGCGGCTCGGCTGAGATCAACGATGCCAAGGGCACGAACGTCATCGCATGGACCGGAAAGGATGGAAACACCCTGACCGGTGTTAGTGGTGTTACACGCGTCTTTGCTGCAAAGGCTGTTCTGATGGTCAAAGATGACCTGCAGGTTATCAAGGGCATCGGACCGTTCATTGAAGAGAAGTTGAATGCGCTTGGAATTACCACGTATCGACAACTTGCGAACATGACGGCGAAACTTGAGACACAGGTCAATGAAGCCATCGAGTTCTTCCCCGGTCGTGTCAAGCGCGACCAATGGGTCGCTCAAGCCAAGATTTTGCTCGGCATGGATGCGAAACTCGATGAGAAAGCCTTGAAGCAAGCCGAAGAACTTGAACGCGTTGCACAGAAGGCAGAAGGCATTGACTTCGATGTTCTTGGTGTTGCAAGTGCTTCGGAAGCCGACGATTTGCAGAAGATCAAAGGTATTGGACCGTTCATCGCTGAGAAGTTGAATGCGCTTGGAATCTTCAAGTTCAGTCAACTTGCGAACATGACCTCTGAAATTGAAGAAGAAGTCAACGTCGCTATCGAGTTTTTCCCTGGTCGCGTCAAGCGTGATGAATGGGCCAAGCAAGCCAAAGAGTTTGCAAAGGACTGATATACGAACGTTCGACCCAATTATCAGTTGATGTTGCATGTTCGGGCCGCGTTTCCTGCTTCCTTCCGTTGTTGAAGCGGAGCGGAAACGCTTGTTGGCCCAACGCAGGAAGGCGCTGTCACTCATTTTCCTCATGATTATGTTGGCGCAAACCTCCTACATTGGAGCGATGGAAGGCTGGAAATATCTTGACAAAACCAGTCAATCAAACATTGGCCCCGGCTGTGACCTCATTGCTCGAGCCTCTGGCACGCCGATTCACGTTGATCCAGAGATTGGTTCGAACGATTGGAATGGAACCTGGTCATGCCCTCTTGCAACGCTGCAAGAGGCGGTAAATGTTTCAAGCGCTAACGATGAAATTATTCTCGCTTCAGGTCTTTACCATGAAAACGTGTCCATATCAAACAAAGACAATCTGTTGATTCGAGCTGCTGATGGGGCAACGGTTGTCTTCGATGGTACACGAAGCATTGTTGATGACATGGATGTCTCTTGGTCAACAGCTGATTCGGCTGGCATCCAAGAGGTTACACTTCCTCAAGACGGATGGCAGTTGTTCCTTGCGTACGATGAACAAGTTCCTGCCCGATGGCCGAATGCTGGGTTCGACGATGAGACCGTATTCAACCGATCGTACTGGGCGGAGGGGACCTTGACGGGCTCCAACAATGCTTACACGATTGGATGGCTAACCGATGCAGGTCCTGAAGCAGGGGTCCATTCTGGATTGAACGAAACCATCAACGCAACGGGACTTGACCCAGTGGGTGCCATCGCAGTGATGAATCTCGGTTCGTTCCGCAGCAACAGTCGCGTGATTACGGATTGGTATTCCGCCAATGGGACCTTTGCCTACGATGGAACCGGTGTTGGATGGAAAAACAAGCATCACGCTTACTTCCTTGAAGGCAAGCGAGAACTGATTGATGTTGATGGTGAATGGTGGTACAACAACACCAACAATCGATTGCACTACAAGACACCATCCGGCCAAGATGCCAACGATTTGGATTTACGTGTGAAGGTGCAACCGTTTGCAATCAGCGTTGATGGCTCGGACGGCGTGACGATTCAGGGCATCGATTTCTTTGGAACAACGGTGAACTTCAACAACTGTGATGGTTGTTCGTTTACCAATGCAACGCTCGAGTACCCAAGCACTTCCAAGCGTGGACTGGGCATTGCTGGTGAATCCGAAGACGACCGATGGATGACACGTTTCTATCGTTCAAAGAATTCCTTTGTCGACAACATCTCCATCACCAACACCGACGGGGGAGCACTCGAATTCCAAGGCTCAGGCGGTCAATCAAACAACAACACGATCAACAACTCCTACTTCCATGCTATCGATTGGTCTGCAGCAGACCAGAAGGGATTGATGACGACCATCTACGAAGGTGGTCGCGACATGTATTTCATGAACAATACCGTTCATTTGACGGGTGCTTCTTCTGTGCTGTCCATCGGAGATGCACCCAAGGTCTTCTACAATGAAGTGTGGGATGTTGGTCATCTGCAAACCGATGGTGCCGTTGTTCAAGTCATGCAAGGCGAGGCACCTGGTGCTGAAATTGCCTACAATTGGATTCACGATGTCATCAAGTACGGTGCTCGATTTGATGCTCCGATTGGTCAAGCGGGTGAGGGGCGCAATGGAACCATGCACCACAACGTGATTTGGAATGCTGCTGGCGGTTTGATGGTCAAAGGTGACTACCACGACATCCACAACAACACGGTGTTCAATTCCACCGGGAAAAACGACATCATTTTCCTAACCGATGGTGGCATCAACAACAAGAATTCAACGTTGCATCGAAACGCTGTCGACTCTGTAGCCGATCACCGGTCGGGCGATGTCTTTGCCAATCCGCTCCCGAACGGCTCACACTGGAGCAATTGGAACGGCTACCTGCAAGGCTACGACGGTATGTTCGAGGCTCGCAATCAGATATCATGCGCCATCTACGACAACGGTTCGCTCTACTGCTGGGGAAGAAACGACCATGGGCAACTCGGCCTCGGTTACACCAGCGGTCGAGAAGAGGTACCTCGGTACGTTGACTTAGGCGCAGGTCGGACCATCACTTCCATGGACATCGGCGATTCGGGTGCCGAAGGATGGGCACCAAATTCCCATTCATGCGCTGTGCTTGACAACGGTGAATTGGTCTGTTGGGGTGCGAATGGGGACGGGCAACTCGGCCTTGGAAACACGTCAATGAACGGTGTCTGGGAACCGACCACAGTCAACGTGGGTTCGGGTCTAACCACCATCAGTGTGGCCGTTAGTAATGCAGCTACATGTGCTCTTCTCAGCGATCATAGCGTGAAATGTTGGGGCAAAAACAACGATGGCCAACTTGGTCTTGGCAATTCGTCCAGCAATGACGTGCTTACACCACATCTCGTCACGTTTAGCGGTTCGAGCAACCCAATCAGTCTGCATGCAGGACGAAATGAGTTTTGTGCGCAATTGGACAACGGCTCCGCAGCATGCTGGGGAGGAAATGCAGATGGTCAATTTGGAGTTGGTAACATCACCTCGCAGAACTCACCGCTTTCACTCACGCTTCCAACTGGAAGAACGGTGGCTTCCATAAGTGCCTCGAAGGACTTCATTTGCATGACTTTGGACAATGGCTCGATTGTATGTGCAGGGCGAAATGCCGAATATCAACTTGGGCAGGGAACCCAGTCAACACGGGAAAGTTCGTGGATGTACGTGGTTGGGCTGGACATGGTTGCCCACTCCGTTGAGCTCGGCCAAGACGTTGGTTGTGCACATTTGGTTAACGGGAGCATGGCCTGTTGGGGAGAAGATCTCTGGGGCTTGTTTGGTAACAGCACGACCTCCTACACATCGCGTGTCGCCCCGACAGCAACCCAGTACGGCAACTTTGGAAACGGCCGAACAGCAGCGTCCATCAGTCTCAATTATCGACACGCTTGTGCCGTTTTGGACAATGGGGATTTGACCTGCTGGGGACGAAATCACAAGGCGCAGTTGGGACTCGGCAACACGACACAAGAGTTCATGCCAGTGGTTGTCAGTAACGTCAGTTCAATTCGTCAAGTTCAGATTCATGAGATGCTTGTTGATCCTGCCAACGATGACTTCCGTCCGAAGTGGGGTTCGCAGCTGCACCAACTTGGTGCAGGAGCTTACGATGCAGGGGATGCTGACCCGTGGACGGCAGGTGTCTCGTGGACCTACAGTCCAATGAGCGATCCGATCTC
>CALBFP010000158.1 GCA_937894115.1 uncultured euryarchaeote | reverse complement strand
CGATTCTGTCCTCCTTGATGCTTCGTCCTCAACCGACCCAGAGTCAGCCGAACTCCAGTTTCAATGGGACTTGGACTGGGGCGTCGATTCAGACGGCGACGGCGATGGACGGAACGATGTGGATTCAACAGATGCTCAAACGCTGCTCCCCACCAACAAAAGCGGCATCTATACAGGTTCATTAACGGTTGATGACGGACAGGGAGGGGTTGTTACGGAAGTGTTTGAAATCAACGTTTCTGCACGACAGTTTAACGTTGAATGGAAAGAAAGAACCGTTGAACAATCGTGGTCTGAGTACCTTAACGAAGGCGAAGAGTGGACTGAAGAAATCATGCCAGGCCAACAAGGGCGAATCCTCTCGTTTGAAGCAATTCTTGAACTTGAAAATGACGTCATACAGCCGTACGACAATTTCTCGTTGCTGATTGCAATACCTAAAGATGGATACAATGAAGAAGCGCAAACAGAAGGCGGAAACGTAACACAATCTGAAAATGCCAAGGCAACAATTACAGCAAGCGATCTGAATTCAAAAGGTCTTGATGAAATAATAGAAGCTGATTCAAAAGAAATGGTGTTGCAGGTTTTACTCGACCGACCCGGTCAAAATTTTGGACAAAGCCCCTGGAGCTTGTTGGTCCGTGCCTTGCAAACAAATCCAGACTCAACTGTGGAATTTCTGCCGGACCCCGACCCGGGTAATGATTGGACTCTGACACTTCGAATAGTGGTACACGAACCAGTAATCACTGAAATTGCATTTGAGTGAAAATTTCCGAAAAGCGTTTCAATGTCATATGATTAGGGGGCAACGAGCGGCATGGTGGAATCTGTGGAAATCACTCGGGTAAACATTCGTGATACGCTGTCGCTTGACATTTCAGTTTGGATGAATCATCCAGACGATATGGATTTCAGGCCCTCGCTGTCGTGCAAAGAGAAAATGTTTACAATTTCCTCAATATCCACTGGTGAGACACTCGCAACCGTCGAATTGGACGATGAGCAAATGCAAGCTCTAGAAGCGTCTTTGACCGCTGAATTGCGAGTCAAGTTCCAGGTACATGGAATGCATGGACGCCTCAATAAAATTGCGCCAATCATTGCAGACGGTAAAGCAAAAAAGCTTGCAACTGCAAACTGGAAAACCGTCCAACCTGTCGATTTGCAATAGGGGAATCCCCCATTTGTTTGATAACCGTAAATGGTGAGATTTGAGGTTATGTCCCCTCGAAGAACTGGCAAAGGCTCTCAAAAGAAGGCACGTTTTGAACGGCTGAAAGAAGAAATTACACGATTTGTAACGGCCAACCCAGGCTGTTCCGCACAATCGATTGTTGCGAATTTAGCGCACGATCGGACGATGAGAAACCATGGATTAACGCCCAGAAAGGTTGGATTCTTCATTCCTCGACATCTTGCAGATAAACTCACATGGTGGCAGGATCATCGTGCAGGGCGCCGTGTATACGGCTGTCTTGATTCTGATTAGCATTCAACATCCATCAGGATTCCATTCAATCATATCGCTCGTTGAATTTTCAAACAAGCCGTCCCATTCGCCACTGCAAATTAGATAATCAGGATATGCATAATCGCCCGCTGCATCAACTCTTAATCCAGAGAAACTAACCGACCGGTCGCCCAGTTGGTCAGCATTACCGGTAACGATTTTTACATGAGAAACATTCTCTACCGTACCATCAAACGCGTGTCTAAACCACTCGCCATAATAAAACCCATTCGCATAACTATCGTATGAAGCATAGCGTT
>CALBFP010000157.1 GCA_937894115.1 uncultured euryarchaeote | reverse complement strand
TTGTGTAACAATCTTGAAAATGAAATGTGCTAGGCTTGTAAAAGCAATCGTGAACACTCCAAGAAGGGTCAATATCTCGGATTCTTCAGAAAAAAAGAGCATAAAAAATCCAAGAAAATAAAGAGGTCCTAATTTGATTTTCTTTCGTTCAGTCATTACTCTACCTCAGGATGGCCATGGCGCCGTCTCCAAGCGCCATGGCCGATTGGGTCTTACCGTACCTGCCCAGCAGGTGCATGTCATTGTCCGCAGACTCCATTGGAGACGATTCTACGGTCGATTCCGAAGTATAAAGACTCATTCCCGAACAGCAATACGTAATGTTGGTTCTGGTTTCCCTGCGAATGTCGCAGAAGATGCTATTTGGCGATGAACACCCATTCTTCTCTCAAGCTCAAGATGAGAAGCAGAAAAAGACCTGGTTGAGGCGAAATCATTCCCATAGAGACCAATTGGTTCAAGTTGATCTTGCCAATCTCCGTCTTCATCCATGGCATTCGAGATACGAATCCAATCATGCTCACGTTCCTTTAGAATCGCTGCTCGCTTGCTCAGTTTATACGACGTGAATAATTTCACAACTTGAGAGCGTGGGAAGGCGAGAGGACATAGCATGAGAATGCGATTGCCTTGTTGCCAAAACGAGCATTGCCCAAGTTCCTCTTCGTTGACCATTTCCAATGCCTTTTCCAATGCCTCTTGACCTGACCCCCATGCACGAGGTAGCCACAACATGATGACTGAGCGATCTTTCGTTCCCGGCACGTGCGTGCTTGCTTCAACCATGTACTGTTGCACTGTGCGGGTTTCGACCACGGTTTTCGGTCGTCTTGGTTGCTTTTTGGACTTCTTTTTGGGCTTCCGAGCACGTTTGGGAATTTTTTGAGCCGATTCTGTACGTGGGATGTCTTCGAGCAGAGCCTTCAATGGCTTCCTCAATTGTTCCAATGTTATAATCGTGCACTGATGGCCGGTCGTCCCGTGAATTGAACCCGGTAAACGAATAATTCGTCGCGTATCTGCGGTCACCCGCTCGTCGACGTTGAAACCCTTTGCTAGGACACGAGTAAGCAATTGTTTACGTGAAGCTCGAACCGTCTCCTCTCGCTTCTTTGGGTCTTCAATGGCAAACTTGTCTCTGTCCAAATCTAGGTAAAACAGATGAAATCCCTTGCTACCTGAGAAGGAACAGCTCAGAAATTCCATGGAACTATCATCACAGAGGTAATCGTGAAGGCCGATCGCAATGGTTCTCGCTTTCTCGAGATTCTTTTGGCTCAAAGGCGCCACATCGATGTCGAAGACGATGAGATGATCGAGAAGAATTGGATGCGGTCGTTCTTTGTCGCGAAGTCGCGGTAAATCGATTGGGTCGAGCCATCTCGAGGTCGAGACGTAGAGGTCACTGACCACATCCTCACCGATGGCTTTGACCAATGTCTGATGATTTCGAATACGCCGACGAGCCGTAATCCATCGCCCTTCAGTGGTTCTCCAACGGTAAGAATGCTGGTTCGGAGATGGAATCCACGTGAAATCAATGGGATTCTGAGCATAATGGGCGAGAAGTTCCTTGCTTCTCTCTTCGCTCATATCACTCGTTTCTCAATCCGGCTTTCTTCAACGCTTCGAGAAGCACTGCACCAATTTCGGACGGGTCCTTTGCGCAGGCGATGTCAGCGGCTTCAAATGCAGCAAACTTCTCTACAGCAGTGCCTTTTCCACCAGAGATAATTGCACCAGCATGCCCCATTCGCTTACCAGGTGGCGCAGTGGCACCAGCTACGAACCCAACAATTGGCTTCGTCACATTCTCCTTGGCCCATGCGGCTGCTTCTTCCTCCGCATTCCCACCGATTTCTCCGATCATCACAATGGCTTCGGTTTGCGAATCTGCTTGAAATGCTGCCAAGCAATCTATGAAGCCTGTTCCATTGATGGGATCGCCACCAATTCCAACGCAGGTTGACTGCCCCTCGCCTATGCTCATCGTCTGAGCTACGGCTTCGTAAGTCAACGTACCTGATTTGGATACAATACCGATCCGGCCCTTGGCATGAATGTGACCCGGCATAATTCCAATCTTTGCACCACCGTTTTCACCAGGCGTGATGATTCCTGGGCAGTTTGGGCCGATAAGGCGGACTCCTGGCCGATTTTCAACGAATGCAACAGCCTTCACCATATCCAGCGTGGGAATCCCTTCCGTAATGCATACAACAACCCCTTCGCCCTTTATTTGGTCGAATGCGTCTGCTGCTTCCATAATTGCTTCACCAGCAAACGGAGGGGGCACATAAATCACGGTTGCATCGGCATCTGTTGCTTCAATCGCTTCAAACATCGAATTCCAAACGGGGAACTTCTTTCCCTGCAAATCAACGGTTTGGCCGCCTTTACCCGGCGTACAGCCGCCTACGATATTCGTCCCATATTCGACCATTTTGTCTGCATGAAACATGCCTTGCTTGCCGGTAATTCCTTGCACGAGTACTTTTGCACTTTCTTCAATCCAAATACCCATCAAGCACCACCTCCAATCAACTCCACAATTTTCTGCGCACCTTCCGCCAAATCATCGGCTGGGTGAATGTTGAGCGTTGATTCCGCAAGAATTGCTTTTCCTTCGACGACGTTTGTCCCAGCAAGGCGAACGACGAGCGGAACGTCCAGATCGAGTGCTTCAGTAGCTGCAATGACACCACGAGCGATGATATCGCAACGCATGATGCCGCCAAAGATGTTCACAAGGATCCCTTTCACATTCGGATCCTCAAGGATAATCGAAAACGCTGTCTTGACTTGTTCTTCATTGGCTCCACCGCCGACGTCGAGGAAGTTTGCTGGTTCTCCACCGTACAATTTGATGACATCCATGGTCGCCATAGCCAAACCAGCCCCGTTAACCAAACATCCAATGTTTCCATCGAGTTTCACATAGGACAGACCTGTCTCTTTGGCACGAATCTCAACGTCTTCTTCTTCAGACAAGTCGCGCAAATCGTCCCAATTTTTGTGGCGGAACTCAGCGTTCTCATCAAAACTCACTTTGGCATCAAGTGCGACCATATCATCGTCAGCAGTTCGAACCAACGGGTTGATTTCGACCATGGCACAGTCCTCTTTCACAAAGAGATTGTACAACGAACGCAGCATTTTTCCAAACGATTTGTGAGAGGCGCCCGACAAGCCCAAAGCAAGACCTAAATCACGAATTTGATACCCCATCAGCCCTACATTTGGGTCGACGTTGACCTTGTGTAGGAGTTCAGGAGTTTCTTCTGCAACCTCTTCAATATCCATTCCTCCTTCTGTCGATGCCATAATCAGGACAGACTTATGTTCTCGATCGACCAACAATGCGAGGTAATATTCATGAGCAATATCGCATCCTGATTCAACGTAAAGATGGTTCACAATCTTACCTTCTTGACCTGTTTGTTTGGTCACAAGAACATGGCCGAGGATGTTGGTTGCATAGGTCTTAACATCCTCGCGGGAAAACGCAATCTTCACTCCGCCCTCCATGACAAGTTCATCTGAATTTGAACGATACAGATTTCCTTTCCCGCGACCACCTGCATGAATCTGAGACTTGACGGCAACAACCTTGGATTGAAGTGAGTCGTAAGCGTTCAAAGCATCGTCTACTGTGGTGCAGTGTACCCCATTGAGAACATTGACTCCATGTGCCTTGAACAACGCTTTTCCCTGATATTCGTGGATGTTCATTGTATCACTGTCACTTGCGAGCCAAAGAACGCCTTTGAACTGTGCGGCTGCGTTATCTCGGTCATTCATCATAGGGACACTACAACTTGAAAAACAAAAACGAAGCCCGTGAAGCATGCAGGTGGTTGTTTTAGCCGGTGGTTTTGGTACACGTCTACGACCTTGGACGTACGAAATTCCGAAACCAATTTTGCCGATGCTGGACAAAACCTTGCTTGAGCACGTTGTCGAAGTGGTCCCGAATCACAAAATCGACGAAGTTGTCGTTGCGGGGGGATACAAGGTCGATGATATTGAAGCATACTTCAAGGAAGTTGACGTCCCATACGACGTAACGATTGTTAAAGAAACTGAACCCCTTGGCACCGGGGGTGCACTTGGAAATTGTCGAGATGTTGTTTCTGGTCCGTTTTTTTGTCTAAATGGAGACATCATTTCTTCTCTGGATATGCAAGTAGGACTGGATTTGCACAAGAAAAATGGAGGATTGGGAACGATTGCTCTTTGGGAAGTTGACGATCCTACTCGATTCGGAATTGTTGGATTGGATGAATCCAAACGTGTTACTCAATTCAAAGAAAAACCAAAACCAGAAGAAGTGTTCTCAAACCTGATCAATGCAGGGTCCTACATCTTTGAAGAGGATATTTTCGACCGTATACCTGAAGGAAGGAGTTCCCTTGAACGTGATATTTTCCCAACATTAGCTCAAGAAAGACAACTTAATGCATTTCCATTCGAGGGATATTTCATCGATGCAGGAACACCAAAAAGTTGGTCGCAAGGAGTTCAAGCAAGCATCGCAAACGGGCGTTGGAAACTTGGATTGCAAAAGGATTCAAACTGGCTTGCGGACGAATCCGTGCAGATTTCAACCGATAGTGAGGTTGAACATACGATGTTGTCGAAAGGTTCAGTTATTGATTCAGCACAATTGAGCAAATGCAGTTTATTGGAAAACGCAACGATTGGAAAGCATTCAAAACTCTCCGAAACATTGGTCGGAAGAAACACAACTGTTGGCAAGAATTGTGTTCTGAAAAACGTTGTCATAGACCACGATTCAACCGTTCCTGACAACACAATTCTATCCGACGCACAATGGCCACTTGTTCAATAACTCAAAGGAAGATATGAAGAAGAATTACTTCGTGGGATTGCCATGCAGCCGTTGATTGTTGTGAACTTCAAAACCTACGAGACGGCCATGGGAGCAAAAGCAGTTGAGTTGGCAATGGCGATGGAACGTGCTTCCAATAGCAATGTTCGAATGGTAGCGGTCGTTTCTGCTTTCGATCTTCACAGTGTTCAACAAGCTGCTCCAACATTGGAAATATGGAGTCAGCACCTTGATCCTGTTGGAAAAGGTTCATTCACGGGATGGTTGCAACCAGATAACGCTATAGAACGAGGTGCTAAAGGAACGATTATCAATCATGCTGAACACAAAGTCAACATTGAGCACGTAAAAGAACTCATGAATCAGCTCCCCAGTTCGTTCCCAATCTGCGCTTGTGCGGCAGATGTCAATGAAGCTCACCAACTTGCAGAACTTGGACCAACCTTCATTGCAGTAGAACCCCCAGAACTCATCGGAGGAGACATCTCCGTGACAACCGCTGACCCAACCATTGTTTCGGACACGGTTACTGCGGTTCAGAGCATCAACCCTGATGTTCGCGTTCTCTGTGGTGCCGGTGTCAAAGACGGTGATGATGTCCGTACTGCTGTTGAATTAGGCGCTCATGGCGTTCTTCTTGCATCAGGTGTTACAAAAGCGAAGAATGTTGAGGATGTGCTAGCGAACCTAGTTGCAGGACTTGAATGAAGACTGGATTTGGTACTATGGCTCGTAAAAAGAAGCGAAAGCCAGTTCGGATTGCACATGAAATCTCCCGCAGGCGTCGCAAAACCATCGAGAAAGCACTCGCAGAACATCAGATTGAAGATCGTTCGGAATGGGATCGAAATTCAGACTGGGGTGATTACCGATTCTATCGCAGGTTGGTGAAACGAGGAACAATTCGTACCATTGAACTGCCCCTCCTCGAAGTAAGTATTGGAGACCCTTGGTCGACATCCGTTACCATCATACACGGAAAGCGACCAGGCCCGACGATTACCATTCTTGGTGGTGTGCATGGAGATGAGTTAACAGGTCCTTCCGCCTGCACACATCTTTTGAGTACTGCTTTCACAGGTGAAGAAAAACCACTGGATCCCGAAACACTCGCGGGTACAATACGTATTGTTCCAGTTGTAAACATGCCAGGATACCGTTCCAAATCACGCTATTTTCCTGATGGACGTGACTTAAATAGGAATTTTCCAGGAAATTCTCAAGGTTCGTCAACTCGAAGAGTAGCTGCACAAGTTTGGAAATATCTTGTTGAGGATTCTGATGCAATTATTGACTTACACAGCGCAGGAAGAGGAAGATCAAACATGCCTCAACTTCGAGTCGATTTGGCTCATGCTGGTTCAAACATTCTTGCAAAAGCGTTTGGAATTGAGATACTTCTCGACTCAAAACCGCCAAAAGGTTCTCTTCGGAGCCTTGCGAACCTCGAGGACATCCCCGTCATCACATACGAAGGTGGCGGAGCAAATTGGCTCGATCAGGCCTCGGTGAAAGTCGCTGTGTATGGGGTCATGAACGTGCTCCGAAAACTCAAGATGGTCCCCGGCAAACCCCATCGCCCGCGCTTTAGAATGCTCGCAAGTGGTTCAACGTGGCTAAGAGCGGGAGAGGGGGGACTTCTCGATTTGTTTGTTGATAGCGGTTCAATCATGAAGGAAGGCGATGTTGTTGCAAGAATTTCAGATCCGGCGACCCCTGGTCTATCTGTTGATATTCTTGCCCCTGAAGACGGTTTGATGATTTGTATCGCAACCAATCCTTTCGTTGCAGCAGGTATGCCCGTTGGTCACTTACTACCAATTTCAAAGCACATGTCACTTCTTGAGGAACAAGTCGATGGTTTCGGACGTTTCATCACACAGGGCTCACTTGATGAACCTGTTTGGCGGGAAGAAGAAGAAATTGAAGTCGAGGTTCTGGGTGAATGGGACGGTGGAAGTATCGACAGTGGTTGGCTAGAAACAACCTTGGAAGAAGTGAATGCTGACGATAACACCGAAGAAGAGGCCTAAGGGTTGTTAAGGATACATCCAAATTACTGCAACAGGTTGGATTGCAGTCTATGTTTAACTCTGGAACGCTTCAATGGCTTCAACAACCTCTGAATCTTCCATCAGTCGGCGTTGTGATTTTGCAACATCAAACAGGTGCGCAACCAATTCATCCGTCACCTCATAGTTTCGCTCTTGCAGCCACCAAATGATGTTCGATCGTCCAGCCATGTGCCCGATTCGAATAACTTGTTGAAGGCCAAATTCACCAGCAGGAACTCCAGAATAAACTCGATCTGCAAGCCAATGATCGCCTTTTTTCATTGCTTTTATGACCGCTGATGCATGGACTCCAGTACCAGTTTCAAAGGCGTCTTGACCAAACACTGGATAGTTTCTAGGCAATGGAACTTCGGTATATTCGTGTGCTTTCTGCATGTACTCTCCGAGCACTGAGAGATCGTTGTCGATAACACCCATGAGTTTGAGATTGACGAGAGTTTGGTCAAGAGGTGCATTTCCTGCACGTTCACCAAGACCGAGTGCTGTTCCATGCAGCACATCGGCTCCTGCTTCTAGAGCAGCGATGTTGTTGGCAATACCCAATCCTCTGTCTTGATGGCCATGCCAATTCACCTCAATATCTCGACGGTGATAGCCCCCGTCCTTGATGACTTCTTCATCAATGAAATGAAGTAATTTTTTCACCCCGTTCGGGGTGACGTGACCGCAGGTATCGCAAACACAAAGGATTCGTGCCCCAAGTTCCATTGCCCCTTGGTAGATTTCCTTGATGTCTTCAGGTTTGGAACGCGTGGTATCCTCGGTAACAAACATTACCGGGACCTCGTTATCGACGGCATAAGTAACAGCCTTTTCCATGGTCGCAAACAGTTTTTGCATCGTCCATCCTTCTGTATACTGGCGGATTGGACTTGTTCCAAGGAAAGCTGATGCTTGGATTGGAATACCGTGTTTTTCTTGAAGTTTGACCAGTGGTTCGATGTCTTGCATCAGTGTGCGGACAGCCGCACCTGGTCGTATCTTGTAGTCGTTTTCGGTAATGTGTGTAAGCATAGCATCAATGTGTTCAACATGGTATGGCCCTGCTCCGGGGAGACCTAGGTCGACTTTCTGAATTCCGAGTTGTTCCATGTATCCGAGAAGTTCAATCTTTTGTTCGATTGATGGATTACGCGCAGACGGACTCTGCAATCCATCACGAAGAGTTTCATCATCGATCCAGACATCGTGTGGATGGTTGTCTGGGTTCCTCTTGAATTCGTATTCAATCGTGTTCCAATCGTATATCATTGAACGCTCATCCATTACAACTCACCTCGGGAGGAAACCCCCGCTCATACCAACCAGTTGGAAATCATGTTTGAACTCGTCGATGGGTCCGTTTCACTCTTCTTCGGATGAAAATTCAGCGTCCACTGCTTGAGCAGCCTCAAATTCTTCCCTTGTGATGACCCCATCACCATCGGCATCCATAGCTTCAAATTCATCCTGCTCAATCAATTCTGCGGGAAGACGCGCTGTGAAGATAATTTCATCAGCGAATCCACTCTTGTCTTTGTTTCGAAGTTCCATAATTCGTGTTCCACGTGTTGCTTTTCCTGATGTTTCCTTGGTCTGGTTCACAGCAAGGCGAATCATCATACCTTTCTTGGTCAAAACAAAGAGGTTGTCATCAAGATCAGGGATTCTTCGAACGCTAATGATTTCATCAGCGAATTGCTCGTCCAATTTCATTGTTCGAACCCCTTTCGCCCCTGGGTTCGTTGAACGATAGCCATCGGTCATCAACTTCAATTGACCATGGTCATCAAACCGTTCATTACCATCTCGGTCAAGGTCAGGAATCCTGTCTGCAGTACCAAGTCGACTGCGCTTTGCCATACCGTACTTGGAAATGGTCAAAATTTGGGATTCGTGTTCGCTCATTGCAAGCATACCTACTACATGACCTCCTCCCGAACCCTTTCGATCAGCGACTTTGATGCCGTATACACCACCGGACACACGGCCAGAGGCTCTGATTGATTCGCTCTTAAATCGAGATGCATAGCCTGTCGAAGAAATCATCACGATGTCATCGCTTGGGGCGCTCGACTGGACGTTAACCAGAGAGTCGCCCTCTAACTTGAATCTCAGTGCGTATTTCCCATTTCGATTGATTCGAACGTATTCATGCAAGTCTGTTTTCTTGATCAAGCCCAATCTTGTTGCAAACAGAAGGAAATAGCCTGAACTGGGTCGTTTTTCACCTTCCTGCAACTTAATTTTAAGACACTTTTCTGTGACCTCATCAACGATGTCTTTTGAAATTGGAAGAATACTCACAATGTCTTCCTCATCCTGCAGGTTTTCCAATAGATTGCGGATGTGAGTACCCCGACTGTGTCGACTCCCTTGTGGCGTTTCCCATGCCTTTAATCCGTACACACGACCGAGATTGGTAAAAATCAGCAATCGGTCTTTACTAAAACAGGTGACGATCGATTGCGGGGAATCTTCATCCTTCGTTGCAACACCTTTGAGTCCCTTTCCGCCTCGATTCTGAACCCGGAAGGTTTCGACTGGGACGTGCCGTATGTAGTTGTCATCGGTCAAGGTGATTGCGATTGCTCGCTCTTCAATCAAATCTTCGCGATCCATCGAGAGTGGCATCTTGTTGATTTCAGAACGTCGCTCATCACCATGCCGCTCAACCATTTCATTGAGCTCTTCGATAAGGATGTTCAGCCTACGAACACGAGATGCAATGATGTCTTTGAGGTCAGCAATTTTGAGTTTCAGTTCATCATAATCGTTCTGGACCTTTTTTACATCAAGCCGACTCAATTGATACAAACGTCGCTCTGCAATGGCCTTCGCTTGCGGTTCAGTGAAGTCAAAAACAGCGATACCAGACATGGTTTCAAGCCCCTGAAGCACGGCTTCAAATTGTTCTCTACTTGAACTCGCCTTTCCGACAGCAATTACATCATCAATTCGATCTTGCGCTTTGACCAAACCCTCTAAAATGTGTGCTCGTGCTTCAGCCTTCTCCAATTCGAACTTTGCTCGACGCTCAATCACGGATTCTCGGTGTTCCACATACGTATGCAACATGGTTGGTAACGTCAACAGCACAGGACGCCCGTCAAGAATTCCCATCATGTTGGCAGAATACGATTCTTGGAGGCGACTGGATTTGTACAACTGATTGAGTACAGCGTGTGGATCTGCGTTATTTTTCACCTCAATTACCACGCGAATTCCTTCTTTCGAGGATTCGTCGCGAATGTCGCGAATACCAACAACGGAGCCTTTTGATACCAAATCAGCAATGTGCACAAGCATGTCGGATTTCTTGACCTGATACGGTATTTCATGAACCACGATTCGCTTACCACTTGAATCATCAATAACATCACAGCGAGAGCGGACATGAAAACGGCCTTTTCCGGTCGTGTACATATCGATTATACCGTCAATTCCATGAATCTCAGCACCTGTTGGCATATCTGGTCCTTTGATGTGTTGCATATATTCATCTAAAGAGACATGAGGCTTTCCTGCGTTTTCTTCACCTTCTTCAAGAATGCGTTGAACATGGAGTTCAATCGCGCCTGCAACTTCCGTGAGATTATGGGGAGGAATACGCGTAGCCATACCCACAGCAATACCATCCGAGCCGTTCAGGAGCAGGTTCGGGAGTCGAGCGGGAAGCACGGTTGGCTCCATTTCAGAGTCATCAAAATTCGGTTGAAAATCGACTGTTTTCTTGTCAATGTCCTCGAGCATGTGTTTTGAGATTCGATCGAGACGGCTCTCTGTGTAACGCATCGCTGCGGGTGGGTCGCCATCAATCGAACCAAAATTTCCTTGGCCGTCTACCAGGGGGTAACGCAATGAAAATTCCTGTGCCATGCGTACCATGGTGTCGTAAATCGACTGATCTCCATGCGGGTGATACTTCCCCATGACTTCACCAACCGAACGAGCGGATTTGCTGAACTTCTTTTCAGCCGTGTGACCGCCCTCATGCATTCCGTAAAGTACACGACGGTGAACCGGCTTAAGTCCATCTCGAGCATCCGGTAGTGCTCGACCAATGATGACCGACATAGCATAATTGATGTAAGAGGTCTTCATTTCATCGTTAAGTGAACGGTTCAGAACCGTTCCTGTTTCAACAGCATCACCCGTATCGCTGATTTCTTCTTCAGATGTCAAGGTTGGTCACCTCCTTGGCATGGCGTTCGATAAACGCACGACGGTCGGGCACATCTTCTCCCATGAGAATCTCAAACATGCGATCGCTCTCCTCTGCATCTTTGACCGTCACCTTGAGCATGGTCCGGGTTTCAGGGTTCATTGTGGTCTCCCATAACTGGTCTGGATTCATCTCACCCAGACCTTTGTAACGTTGAACACCAATCTTGGCGTTGGGATTATCACCTCGCAGCTCTTCAAGAATCGTATCTCGCTCCTCGTCTGTAAATGCGTATTTGCTTACACGCCCTTTTGACAATTGGAACAACGGAGGTTGAGCGATGTAAACATGGCCTTTTTCGATTGCAGGTCGCATGAACCGCCACAAGAACGTCAGCATGAGCGTGCGAATGTGAGCCCCGTCAACATCGGCATCCGTCATGATGATGATTTTGCTGTATCGAAGTTTTTCGGGGTCGAATCCGCCTTCATCTTCAGAATTGTTACCGACTCCCGCACCCAAAGCTCGAATCATGGTTTGAATTTCTTGATTTTGAAACACTTTTGCAGCATTGTGTTTCTGGCGCTCAACGTTCAAAATCTTACCTCGGAGTGGCAAAATTGCTTGAATGCGACGATCACGTCCGGTCTTTGCTGAACCGCCGGCAGAATCACCCTCCACCAAATAAACCTCGCATTCACTTGGATCTCTTGATTGACAATCTGCAAGTTTTCCAGGCAAGCCTCCGCCCTCAAGGACCCCTTTTCGACGGGTCAAATCCCTTGCTTTTCGAGCCGCTTCTCGGGCCTTAGAGGCCAGAAGTGCCTTATCCACAATCTGTTTAGCAATGCTGGGATTCTCCTCGAAGAATTCACCTAACTTGTCGTAAACAATCGTTTGAACGATGCCCGTCACTTCGCTGCTCACAAGTTTGTCCTTGGTTTGAGAAGAAAAGGAGGGGTCTGGATGTTTTACGCTCACGACAGCCGCAAGTCCCTCGCGTACGTCGTCGCCCGACAAAGAATCTCCTTTGAGGAGATTCTTCTTTTTGGCGTAGGCATTGACCGAGCTTGTAAGTGCTGTGCGTAGGCCAGACATATGCGTCCCACCGTCCTTGTTACGGATAATGTTCGTATAGCAACGAATCGATTCGCTGAATGCATCGGACCATTGAAGTGCCACCTCAACCTCAACAGGGCCTTTTTCGATGGTTTTATCGCCCGAGATGGTAATGACGTCGGAATGCAATACTTCCCTTCGTTCGTTCAATTGGCCAACGTATTCTGCAAGCCCTCCTTCATACAAGTGTTCGGTTTGATGAGGTTCATCCCCACGCTCGTCAAGAATTGTAATTTTCAAACCTGCGTTGAGGAAGGCTGTTTCGCTGACTCTTGTTTCGATTTCCTCAAAGTTGAACTCGACGACATCGGTAAAGATGGATAAATCCGGCTTAAATGAGATGAGTGTCCCCGTATCATCGCACGTTCCCTTCTTTTCGAGATCACCTACTGGTTCGCCTTTTTCATACCGTTGAAAATAGATCACATTATCTCGGTGAATGGTCATTTCCATCCATTCTGAAACGGCGTTTACAGCCGAGACTCCAACCCCGTGTAGACCTCCAGAGACTTTGTACGAACTGTTGTCGAACTTTCCTCCGGCGTGAAGTTTGGTCATGATAACGGTCGCAGCAGAAATACCAGATTCTTCATGGATTCCTACAGGTATTCCTCGTCCAAAATCGCGTACAGAAAGAGAATGGTCGGGGTGCAAAACGATGTCGATCTGTTTTGTATGTCCTGCCAAATGCTCGTCGACGGAGTTGTCAACAACTTCCCATATGCAGTGATGCAAAGCTGAGCCATCATGCGGATCTCCGAGGTACATTCCTGGTCTCTTTCGGACAGCTTCAAGCCCTTCCAGAACCTGAATACTTCCAGCATCATATCCGTCTTCCATAAAATCATCAAATCCAGTCAAAAAACAAGGCGCTGTCGGCCGTTCAGATACGCAGCTCTTACACCATACCTCTAACTGTTAAACATGCCCGACGAGGGTATGTAAACCTACCCCTAAAGCACTCTTCTGTGATACGTTTTTGGCCTCAAAATTTGCCATCCATTCTTCCAATTTATGCAACAAAAACCCATGAAGACCTTCCGTGAGCGTTAAGAAGAAGTCTCAATTCGGTTGAAACATGCCTGAACCGACCATTTGCGTTGCGCTCGACTCAACGAACGTTGATGACATGGTCGACGAAGCCGCTCGAGCCTCTACTGCAGGTGCGGACCTAGTTGAAGTCCGGTTCGACCGACTCTACCTCAACAAACCAGAACCTACGCTCGTTGAACAAGAGGATGGAGAATCCCGAAAATTCATGCCGCCAGAAGCAGAATGGCCAATATCTGACGCATCGTCACTGAACGCACAAGACACCATCCAGAAACTAAAAGATTCGATTGCTGTTCCAGTCGTGTTCACCGTCCGCCCTCCTAGAGAAGGAGGTTTTTTTCCTGGAACGGAAGAAGAACGCATTGAAATCCTGCAACAAGGTATCGACTCCGAGGTGACCTGGATTGATTTGGAGAATTCAATTGAAGATACGCACCTTGAAAAATTATTGAAATCTGCAAAAGAAAAAGGATGCAAAATCATCCATTCGAGTCACGACATCAACGGTACACCAAACTCAGAAGATATTGCTGCTTTCATTCGAGAGAACCATGAAAAAGCTGATCTTGTCAAGTTCTGCTCGACTGCGCACTCTCATTTGGACGCCTTACAAATTGTCGACGCAGCCATTGAACTGAAAGGCGAAGGTCTGGAATACAGCATCATGGCTGTCAACAGCGGTGGCGACTGGGCGAGAATCCATGCCCCTGTCTTGGGCGTTTCGATGGTCTATGCCACACTTTCAATGGAACATCGTATTAGCGACAAGGGACTCATCAATGTCCGAGATTTGCGGGACGCATGGACACTTCTTGAGTACTGAAGAAATGCATTCACTGATTGAGCGACGGCATGAGTTGTTTTTCGGTTTCCAACTTTGAATCAAGTCCTGCATTCATGTAGCGACGATTGATGATGACTGGAGCCAGTACAATCGACATGAAGAATACAAAAAATGTGAGTGATACCGTCCAATTGGGTAAAACAAGGCTACGTGGCGTTGTAGAAATGGCAACGTCTGCAAGAATGATTTTTTCTTGCACACCTGCGTCACCCCTGCGAGAATTGTCCCAAGCATCAACTACGATGAAAAATTCCTGATAGGTCATATCAGAAAAAAGGGATGAATACACTTCTGGAGCGTCCAGTGAAACGCTCATAACAACAGAATCCGTGTTTTCATAGAAATGCACATCTCTGTACGTCTTCCAACCCGTAACGTCGAAAGCAGCCCACTCTGGCGATACTTCTGTAATGAATTCATCTTCACTGAGACTCTCTCGTTCAAACCACCTGTCGGAATTACCTCCATGCATGCGTTGGTAGGACCATTCGTAACTGTCGTATTGAGAGGTGGTCATGAGATACACATCGGCGCTTGCGGGAACCGTGCTGTTTCCTACGATCCCTTCAATCTCAACACAAATCGTGGTCCTGTGTTCGCTTGAAAGATTCAAACGCAACGCTCCAACGCTATCGTTTCCAACCTCCATGCTCGTGAAAATATTTGTTTTAAACGGTTTCACAGGTTCCTCAGAATGATAAGAATCGTACATCCAAGGTTCTTCGGGTGAAAGCAATGGGTCGTAGGCTTCATCGCTTGGTTCGCTCCATTTTTGGGAACGTTTGCCTCCTTTCTCTTCGTCATCCCAATCGTCACCAATCCACCAAATGCTGTGGTGCGGAACCTCCGCATGTCGAGCTATTGTATCGTTCCACACAATCTCAGTTTTTTCGCCACTGCAGTCATCGATTGCTGCTGATACAGAACCGTAAGAGGGAACGAACGCTGCACTGAATAAAGGCAAAACGAAAATCGAAAGCAAAACAAATGCCCGTCTTTGCAACATGGAGTCACCCCTTACCACTAGGTTGACGACGAGGTTCTTGAGGCATTCGTTTACTCGCGTCGGCGTAACGGACGTATGTAGCCACTTTCGTCGTTTCTTCGTTCTTGTTTGGAAAGAATCTTCGGAGCTGGTGGGGGTGCATGATGATCCATACCCAGCAATCCGCCATCATCGGCATGTTCGACCTCATATGTTTCTGCACTCTGTTTTGCTTCCTCCTCGATTTCATTCGGTTGTCGCATGACCAACCACCCGAGAATTAGTGCGGCTAATATCAATGCAATATAGCCCAGTGCATCACTTCCAGCGTCCGACATCCAGGATTTCCATTCATCCAGACTAAAATCTGAGAGCGAGGGATCTGCGTCTTGCTCTGGCAACACCGACACATCGATCTGCGCTTCATCGCACAACCCCATACCATCACACACTTCAACCTTGAGAATCGCTTCCGTTGGGTCGTCCCAAACAACTTCCGCCAAATTGAAACGTGTTTCATTGCTTTGGAACCAGTCGTTGTCAGGAATACCGTCCCCATCTTCATCGGTAAGAATGTCTTTTTCCCATTTAACTCTCAAATCGTTGCTGATGGTATCATCCCGATCAGAGTTCGAACCATCGAGGACGTTTGTATCTCTATAGAACACGAGATCCGATAGTGATTCGGCATCTGAAACATTCACGGTAACAGCGGATTTAAAATCTTCATAAATTTCATCTGGCAAATCAATAGCACCTATTTCAGGAGGTGAATCGATATGAACCTTAAATTCGGCACGCGTGACATCGCCAGTTCCAAACGCATCACGAACGGTGAGTTTTACGGTGTACAAACCAGGTCGCTCATAGGAATGCCATGGCTTCGGTTCATGTACGATTGGTGTCGCATCGCCAAAGTCCCAAGTGTACTCCAAGAGGCCATTCCAATCAGGCGATTCTTGTTCAAGAGGTACATATTTTCCTTCAAATTTCTGATCTCCATCTCGAGTACCACTTGAATCGAAGTAAAGCAGTGCGCCAGGTATTGCGACGTTGATACCGTTTTCATCGAAGGTCCTCGACCACTGATCAGGCAATCCGTTTTCAGGAAACACGTCAGTATCCATGAGCAATTGACAAGACTCTCTGGCCTGCGATCCTGTTTCCGCTGTAAGATCACAGTCATCGCTAAGCCAAAGCCACGCATCAAGAATTTGCAATTCAATGATTGGAAGCGGGTTCGCTACAACAACAACAATGATTCTTGGAATGCTCTGATCACCATTTTCATCGGTTACAATCAATTGGATGGTTTGTTCACCGGGTTCGCTAAAGGAATAAGCTGGCAGAGTTTTGTTGCTAAACGTTCCATCAGGGAACGACCAGTTGAAGGTCAAATCGTTGTACGTGCCGGTCGTACCATCAACATCGAAACTGGTCCTTCCATCAAAAGTGTAAGGGACATTCACCTGAGCGTTTTCGACCAAGAAATCAAGTTGCGGCGCACCGGTTGCACCCGATTCTTTTACGATGTAATTTGCAACAGGGAGTTGATTTATGACATTGACACGGATTTCAGCAATTGAAACTGCTCCGTCTTCATCGGTTACAGTCACAGTGATGTTCTTCAATCCAGGTGTGTTCCAGGATGGTGCTGGATAAAGAGCGGCCGACGATGTTGAGGAAAAATCGTCACTTCTATCTACTTCAATGCCATCGAGGTTTACGCCATCTTCAAAAATCCAGTTCAACGATAAGTTCTCGCCGTCGTCGTCGGTAAAGATGTCCGGCATGAAAAGTGGAGTGTAGGTGTAGGTGGTCAGTTCATCGGAGAAAATTTGGTACGGTACACGGTTATTGACAACAACCTCAATCGTTTTTTGTCCGATGTTGATTCCATCCGAGACCGTTAGGGTAAGGATGTAGGTTTGATTGGGGCCAACAACATCCCCCCACTCATGATTTGCAGTGTACAATCCCGTTCCAGATGTGACCTGAGAACCGTCACCCCAATCCCATGAGAAGTTGAGATATTCCAGCGGAACGTTGTCCGATGTTTGGTAAGCGGAGAAAATAATGCGCTGATTGGTGAGAATCTCGATTCGGTCTACCACGATGTTGTTGTTAACCGTTATAATCGGTATCGGTTCTGAATTGTCGGTGATGTTGATTTGATTGATGCTAACATCCGACCAAGTCCCTCCAACATCCATGATTCGAAGTGTTGTGTTGTACACACCTGCTTGTGCAAACGACCTCAGTGGTGAACGCAATCCTGAGGTCATGTTGTCATCAAAATCCCAAGCATATGCCACTGGCTGATCAAAATATGGCAATGTGTTGTTGTCCAAGGAAAGACCCCAGGCATCGAACCCGTCACCTGTGAATTGAATTTTCTCGTACGTCTGGCTTGCGTTGGTCGAGATGGATGCATTGGCGACGGGTGCCAAGTTGGTCAATACTTGCGGCGAGGTTGTCTCTGTATCAAGCACCGCTCCGAGCATGTTCTTCATGGTGAATTGAATTGTGTACTGATCGTCTTTGTTAGCAGTGAAATAAACGTTTTCTGGAACGTGTACACCGCCTCCTGCTTGCACCCGTTTGGAGATGGTGTCAACCACCGTACCGTTGCTGTCTCGTACCAACACATCCACATCGAGATCCTCAAAGAAAGCATTCGAGAGAATCGAATAATTGACCTGAACCGTGTCTGCCACGCCATCACCATCACGATCGCCGAGTGTGGTGCCGTTCAGCATCATGGTAGCAGGGGAGGTTATGCGGGCCGCTTCGACATCGATGGTGCCTTGCGGATAGGAAGGACCACATGATGTGTAATCGCAATCTGCAACCGTGCTAGCATACCAAACAATGGCGTATACTTCGTCGGTCAGGTTTCCAAATCCTTGGATTAATCCCGTTGCGACATTGTTGCTGAAATCCAAGTCCTGAGTTGACCACAATCCATCTGCTGTTGATTTGTATACCAAAACCCCATCGAAATTGGAGACATCAGACGTGACGCGCAATGTCAAAGGTGCTGGAGACGCTGAACCGGGTGTAAATTTGAACGAGCGAATGCCCCATCCTTCCATTGTATGGCCCGTCGAACTCCACGGTGTCGACCAGTCCGAATTGGTATCTGCTGGCGTTATACGGCAAAATGTTGACCCTCCGCAAGATGGGTTGAGAACAAGATTTGAGAAACCGTAGATTCCTTGGTCGGAGTCAATCGTAGCAGCTATTGAGAAGTTTGCGAAGATTTCACCCATGGTTCTCCCAATTTTCCCAGATTTTCCGGAAACCGGCGAAAGTGCGAGGTTCTCCACGCCTAGACCTCCTGTTGCAGAATCTTGCACCAGTTGTCGAATCGCAGGGCCGCCGCCAAGATGGTCAGCCAAATACATGGTAAAGATGAAACCGGCTCCGTAATCGGCGTTTCGTTGATTCCACCATCGTACACTCAAGTCCGATTGCTGGGTCCAACCGTTGAGGTGGCCAGCAAGCGTCCCATCCGCTCCAAAGCAGAGATAAATCGCAACATCCGCATTGCCTTCATCCAACCAGAGGTTTTCGTATGGATCCTGTGCATTGTGGAGGAGATGTTGGAGTTCGTGAGCAATAATCGATTTTCCCCAAGCGAGAGTAATGTCTGCAAAATCGATGTAAACGACCTCGCGAGTTGCAGCTGTACCGGGCGAGAAGTAGCCTCCAATGTTGTACGAACCATCGATGTCGTAAACAACAATTTCAACTTGGCAATTGTTGTCGTTGTCCGGTGGCGCTAGACCTCTTCCGTCTTGGTAATCCTTACCGAAATAGGTCGTCATGGTTGGATAAATTGTCTGGTCCCAGGTTGATGCAAGATTTTGCAGAACTGTTGATGATAATGTACGACCAGATTGAACGAGGAAAGCGACTGTGGCCGTCGTTTTTGCCACATAAACGTTGGTCGAACCACCTGAAATCGGAACCGTTAGGGTATCACCGACCACATGTTGGGAACAGGTTGAGCGTGCCATTGACGGTTGGTATCGAATTTGGTCGACACCCGGTCGTCCTTCGTCAATCCACGCTTGTTTGATGAATGAGGTCGCCGACACGACGGGTTGCTCTTCGTCGATGAGAAGGTACTGCGAACCTGTACGGACATCGAATTCACTCAAATCACCGTACACTGTACCAATTTCATCGGATGTTTCATCCTCTCCTTGCTCTGTTTCGTTCGCTGCCCCATGAGCAATAACCGAAGTGAGCATCAAGAGGACCAGAAAGAGTGCTTTTGTAGAGCGCCGTTCAGACATTTTGTAACCTCAGTAAATATGATGCTGTATCGCAAATTGATGCATTGAAATGAGGTATTTAATACCCCGCGTTCTTAGCATCATAACCAAGGAGGAACCAGAAATGAAGACGTCTGCCGTTTTTGTGGTGCTCTTGCTCGCCTCTTGTACCGTCTCGCTTGCATCAGCAGATGACGTGTGTTCAACCGTTGAAATTCTCGAATTTAACGGTGATTCTGCCAACGAAACTGTCACCATACAAGTCGATTTTGGGCCTCGACTGCCTGGCAGTAATGCTTCAATGGAACTCCGGAAGTGGTTCATGGAAACAAGGCCAGCGTTCGATTGGAGGTTGGACTCACATTCCCGAGAAGGGTACAATCTAACCAACCTCGAAGGGAAATTGGTTCCTGAAAACGTTCAGGAAGGGGGGCCAATCGTTGTTCTTGCAGCCCACTATGACTCGAGAGATAGGGCTGAACGCGACCAGAATCCAAACATGACAGCCGTACCAATCCCTGGGGCAAACGACGGAGGGAGTGGTGTTGCGGTGTTGTGGGAACTTGCGCGTCTTGTACCGTCCATGAACCTTGAACACGAAGTTTGGATTCTTCTCACCGATGCTGAAGATCAAGGGCCAACCCCCTCAATGCTCGGTGCAAAGGCTTGGGCTGAGAACAGAACAAATGAAGACATCGCTCGAATCGAAGCTTTCCTTCTCGTGGATATGATTGGAGATGCAGACTTGAAAATTTATCGGACCTTTCCGCCTTCTCCAACCAACGAGGATGGAAATCGGTTGTGGAATGCTGTCGAACAACTCGCACAACCACTTGGTTTGATTGACAACTTATCGGACTGCAACGGGAATCCAGGAATGGATGTGGTAAACTTTTCCAAATCGGATGGAGTAATTGATGATCATGTTCCGATGATCAACGTCGGTATACCAGCAATTGATTTCATCGACATTCGCTATGGTGAAAACGCAACCGAGTGGGGAGGCTATTGGCATACGCATGAAGACACCCCTGACAAGGTTTCTGCAGAATCCTTGGCACACATTGGCAGGTTGCTTGAGCTCGGATTACGTCAAGGTTCTTGGCTCAAATCTGATAATTCCTCAAGCGATGCAAACGCTTCTGAATCGGACGGCTTGGAGGTTGACTCGGTGCATACAAGCAACGATGACGCATCTTCGAAGCAAAACATCTTCATTGCTGGTGCAACATTTGCTGCAATATTGCTTATTTTTACCACTCTTGTAATTCTGCACCAAGGCGTGCGTTTGAAACGGTAGGTCCCCGTGCGCGGATATACTGCGACATGTTGTTTTTCGCGCATTCCACGTTTTTGGGGAGTTTACAATGGACATAAACGAACGCCGTGATGCCTTGCGGGCACGTGTTCGTCAAAAGCTATCCGGGGTTGAACCCGAAGACGAAGAACTCGTGGTCAAAGAATCAGAAATCTTAGATTCTACAACCCAAGGAGACGACCTTGTCATTATTGAGGAATCAAATGGCGTCCTCGCATTGGCTTCCTCCTTGATATTCATTGGTAGTATTCTCGGGATCATCACAGGATTGTTGCTTTTGCAAGGAAATCCTGCGGAACTTTTGGATCAGTCGTTTAGCAGCAACGAAGTGGTGGATTTTTACGGCGTGGTGCTTGAAGCTGAGTCGGGTGAAGCAATCGAGGGCGTAACAATTGAATTGATCGTCATCGAAACGGGTAATGTCCAAAATACAACCGAAACAAATTCTTATGGATACTACGAATTTAAAAACGTGGAGTCAAAACCCCACATTCTCAGAGTGTCTGTTGAATCTTACAATACAATAGAACGAACCTTTACGCCTGAACGAGCAACACAAGCACCGTTCACATTAAGCAAAGGAAACGCAACTCTTGAAGAAGATACGACGTTGTCAAGCACGGGATGGTCGCTCGAAAACGCCATCGCCCTCTCAACCGGCATTGCCCTCATTACCATCGCTGCAGGAATTGTTGGTTTGAATGCGGCCATCAATGTTCGCAGAGCGACCAATTACCGACGAACTCAATATCTTGCCGGATTTGCTCTTTTCAGCCGAGGTTTCATCATCTTCGGACCGTTTCTCATTCTTTGCGGCATGGGATTGATGATCTTCGCACGTGATGAATTCCAGAACACTGAGGTGGAGTAATGTACCTCATGACCGTTGAAGGCGGTGACGGTTCAGGTAAAGGCGAGGCCGTTCGAATTCTTACCGAGCTGTTATCAAATTATCCGTTTAATGAAGTGCATCGGACTCACGAACCACGTCGTCACAGTGATCTTGGTAGGTTAGCACTCGAAGCGGTGAAAAACGGCGACAAAACCCCGCTCCAAGAAGCAGGACTCTTCGCTGCTGACAGGCTCGATCACTCACACACATGGATTAAACCAAGGCTTGAGCGAGGAGATGTTGTTGTATCGGATCGGAACATTCACTCTTCAATTATCTATCAGGGAGTGGTTGGCGAACTTGGAGTCGATACGGTTTGTCAGGTTAATTCTGCATCAATGATTCCGGATTTGGTCTTCTGGATTGATTGTGACCCTGACCGTGCAATCGAACGCATTAAGCATGCGACCCTACGCATGAGTTCCGACAAACAAGAGTACTTTGAAACACCTGAAATCCAAAAAACAATCCGGAAAGGATTCCATGATTTGTTTACTGGAAGCATACGTGTCGACCAACCTTTTGACAAATGTTGCATTGTTGGACCCATATTAAACGAGGGCGGTTTGGATGAACTACGACAAAAAATTCAATCGGAATTGCGCTCGTTCTTCAACCGTCGACCAACTCCTCTCAACGTTGATGAAGATAAAGTTGACAGGTACTTACTCAATAAACTAGCCAACGATGTTCAGCAACAAACCCGCCTCCCAGGGGCTCCGATGGAGCGCACTTCAATACATACGGGTTGGTTGAGTGGACGGTCTCCCGCCCAGTGGATGGAACGCGCTGAAGACGATTGGAACTCGAAAAAAGCACGAGAGGCAGATGTTCCGAGCAATCCTCTCGCTCGCTCATGTTGGTCCATACTGGGAACCCTTTCGTTGATGGCTGGTTCGTGCGAAATTCCACGCCTCCACAAATCATTGGGGCCTCACCGGATGGTGACGCAGCGACACACACAACGTCTTGTTAAGTGGCTCGAAGAGGCCAATTGGATTCATCGACAGCAAAACCACATTCCATTTGCTGAGGGACAGGTCTTCAAACTCCGAGACTCATGGATTGGATTCGCACGTCTGGCGTTGGCGATGTGGCCGTTCCGTGTTGCACTTTCTCGATGGCGAAAAAACAATCCTAATGCAGCTTGGGAACATGCATTGGAAGCAATTTTGCAACACAGGAACGCACAAGTAGCAACAGCCATAGAGAACTCAATTCAGCGTTTGCGAATTCTGACGAGCGGACATGAAAACTGTCCGATTCCACAAAATGCAGATCAATTGATGGTGTGGTGGTCAACCCCTCCGCCGGATTATTCTTCTTGAAGAGGGCGTTGAAATCGAACGTTACCGGGTAACAGCACTTGATCGGGCTCTTCAAACAGGTTCGGTCTTGCGCTGTATGCAGCCGCAAAGAAAAGACCGATTGCAAATCCAAAAGGTATTCCTGTTGTCAATCGCAGGA
>CALBFP010000156.1 GCA_937894115.1 uncultured euryarchaeote | reverse complement strand
AAGAATTTCGAAGTTAAGCAATCTGCTTCGTCAGAATCCATCTACAATCTTCTTGCTAAGATTGAAGATGCACTTACTGCAATTCACCAAACCTCAACTCCTGGTAATTCGCTTGACCTCGCTCAACCAGTCAAGATGCTCTCCAATGCTGTTGAAGAAGTCAACAACACAATCGGATCCGTTGCGATGGTAACTGAGCAACAGAACCAGATGATTGCCAAACTCCAGAATGATCTAACGCTCATCAAGCGAGGACATGGCCTGGAGTGAACATAAGGAAGTGAACATATGGAAGACAAGAACATTGAAACAAACACAATGACACCACGCAAGATTTTGATCCCAATCAAGAATCAACAACCCGAATCTACACGACCGACGATGAACCTGAACGCATTCAACAATCAAGAAAATACACCAACACGAAGTGATACTATGACAAATAAGACAAATGACGAAATGAAGGACAAGTTTGACTCAATGATGAGCAATTTTACCAAGAAGTTCATCACGAGCACGACAGGTGGTTCTGAGATGCCTGTCATCAAGGCACCAGCTGTAGAGCAGTCTTCTGTACCTGTTCCCGAGCAACAAAACACGCAATCAACAAGTCGCCAAATGCAGGGAACCCGATTCTTCAAGTTCCCTACAACCGACCTACCAATCGGTGGTGATTCACATCTCCTTCATTGGAAGAACCCTGCTATGTTCGACATCGTTCCAGTAAAGGGATCTGAATCTCAATACGTCCAATTCGCAGGATGGCATCTCAACGGTGCTAAGATTTGGATTGGAACTAGTGCAACAAACGCCACTGAAGCTGTAGGCATCAACCCTGCAACTGGTGTTACTGGTCTCATCCCCCAAGCTGTTCAAGAGCTTGCTCAACTCACTGAATCAGCACGTCGACTCTCTCCAAACCAACTTGATGCTGAGCAAAGGCCGTTCCAGTTTGGTATTGTCTGTGTTCTTGGTGGACAAGATCATGCTGCCATCCTTCGAGAAACCCGCCTCGTCAACATGACCAAGCAATTTGGTGCAGCATTCCGTGCTGCAGGTGTTCCTAACGCTAGCCTACGTGCCGCTTTGTACAACGACAACGGCAAGTTAATTGCCTTTGAAGTCAATCTTGGCAATCCAGAGAAGTACGGTAGGGGACGTCATCTCCTCTTCATCCACCCAGCCAATGACATCGGTGGAGGAAAGTCTGATGAGAGCCTGACCGATGGTCGACTCACCTTCCAAGCATCGAGCCTTGGACGTGAATTTGAATGGTGGAAGGCTGCACTCGAATTCGGTAACGGCCGAATTGGATCCATCGAAACGACCCTTGGTGGAACCGCTCGTCTGGGCCGATATGCTCTCCTTTCTGCACGAATCCCTCGAACCTTGTTCTCAAAGGATGCTACTGAAATCCTCAATGTGGACCGAGCAGACTGGGTCACTGAGAACCTTCACTCTCAAACCCAGGAATACCGTGCCAACTACGCTACAACCTTGCTCCG
>CALBFP010000155.1 GCA_937894115.1 uncultured euryarchaeote | reverse complement strand
CTGATTTTCTCAAACAATTCATCGAGAATATCATCAGCAGCATCACCAATATGGAGGGACAGTTGATCCAACCATGTTTGTGCCCAAAGTCGGAGCGCCCCTGCTAATACAGGAAGCCGAAATACCATACTTAGCCCAGCAATGTTGTCAAGACCTTTGATTTGTTTCATTGAAAGTTGGTAGGGTTCGACCAAGGCTGACTTCTCTCCAATCTCGAAGGCTAGGTTTGAATCATAAAGGAGGTATTTTGGCAGGAATTCTTCGATGAAGTCGTGTAATTCCTGCTCAATAGGATAATCTTTAGTTTCACGTGCCAATCTCTTTGATGAGGCTACAACCTTCGCGATGAGGTCGGGCATTGCAATACAATCGCCGTCGTTTGATACCCAGCAATGTTGCGCGATACGTAACGCACTGCGCAATGCATCTCGGAATAATGCCAACATGCTGATGGGTTCTTCGCTAAGTTGGGCTGCTTGTTGACAATGCGTCAAAGCAGGAATCATAGCATTCAAACTCTCACAATACTGTTCATAAACATCCTCATACGGCTTCAGCTTCAAGGACAACTCATTGCCGATGGCAATGAACTGCATCAACACGAAGTCCATGTGGCGAAGGTCGTCTTGCTCACCATACCCCTCTTGAAGGTAAGGATGGCTACGATTCAACCAATCTTCATTCACCATCAGCAGGCGCCCCCGTGTGACGTTCATGATTCCAGTATCTTGGATGCTTACGAAAGATTTGTGGTCTCACGGTTATGACGTTATGTAACCTATTCCATTCGTTTTCATTGTGTTCATTGTTTGTGACAATAACTGCTTTTTGATTCGTCCTGGCTTGGCGGTTTGCTACACCCTCAATTAAATTCAATGAATCATTGAAAAGAATCAACGGTATGTCCAATGGCGTATTTTCAATTTCATTCCCAATGATATCGTAATGATATGATAGCCAGTCCACATCTACAAATCTAATCGCTCTGGCATTGTAACATGCCATGAATGATTCAGTATTACAGCCAACAATTGTGAACGACCCGAAAGGTCCCTCCCCTAATTGGACCAGTAACGGATGAAACGCATCAGCGTTTTCGAATTGGAGTGTAGGCCAATACGCGATGATTTGGCATCCACTACCAATTCGAGCTTCTTTCCACAGAAACGCTTCAAATTCTGACATTCCTACGCATGACTGGCAAGCATAGATGCCTGTTCGCTTCTCGATCACATCGCTCCTGCGCCTCCCTTGCTTGCCGCATCTTCCACATCTGCAAGGTCTTCTTCGTGGGGGTTCCAATACTCCCACTCGATTCTCTCGAACCTGTGCGGCCTGATTATCATCGAGTTTTGAGCACTCAACGCATGCGTACCGTCCTGTCTCTCTTCTGATTTCCTTACTACGGCGTCGGCCTTCAGCCGCACACCGACCGCAATGGTCTGGTCCTCTTGTCATAGAACCACCTCGATGGATGATTCGTATTCTTCATTCTTGCTTCTATTTCTTCCGGTAAAAAATTCCATTTTTTCACTTCCTTGCCCTCCAGGGCCTGGGCTAGGTTTCCTCTGCGGACGCCCAACAAGCAATGCACCAGAAACCACTTTAAAAAAGGTCGTTTTACGGATAAGAAATTATTCCGGATGATATACTATGCAGCACGTCGTTTAGGCGCCCTTTTCAAAATTGAGTCCATCTCCTCGCAAGCGTCGGCCTCACCCGGCCTCAAATAAGCCTGTGAGATCGAAGGCTGCAGCAGATGATTGCCACCACAAAAGGGATACTGAAAGACAATTATATTTTCTTTGCTGCTCAACTTCAACCAGAAGCTTTG
>CALBFP010000154.1 GCA_937894115.1 uncultured euryarchaeote | reverse complement strand
AGAAAGACGTACCAATTTTTCAGGAAAAAACGTCCAATGATGGACCATTGGACAAAATGACCAAGCGACCAAATATTAAGCAGAGCCATGGTGATCAAAGCGCCTCGATGACAATGGCGATACCTTGACCACCGCCAATGCATGCCGTTGCAATTCCGTAGGTTCCTCCAGAACGCTTCAATTCGTGTGCAAGTGTGAGTGTCAATCGAGTACCTGTTGCTGCAAGTGGGTGGCCAAGACCGACGGCTCCGCCGTTAACATTGACCTTTTGTTCATCGAGACCCAATTCCTTGACACATGCAACCGCTTGTCCTGCGAAGGCTTCGTTAATCTCCCACCGGTCGATGTCTTCTATGGACAAACCTGTTTTTTCCAACGCCTTTCGAGATGCAGGGACGGGACCGTATGCCATGATGGCTGGTTCGAGTCCAACGATACCCCATCCAAGGATTCGTGCGAGTGGACTGTCACCATCTGCCTTGGCTTGAGACGCCGATTTGATGACGACAGCTGCAGCGCCGTCAACGATCCCGGATGCATTTCCTGCAGTTACCAAGGAATCTGGACCAAATGCAGTGGGAAGTTTCGATAGGGAATCCGCTGAGGTATCACGCACAACGTGATCTTCGTCTTTTGCAGTGATGACTTTATCACCACGCCGAGACTTGATCACAACATCGACGATTTCATTCTCAAAAACGCCGTTCTCAATGGATGCTAGTGTTCGCTGGTGTGATCGAGCAGCAAAGGCATCCGTCTCCTCGCGAGTCACGCCTTTTCTTGCGCATATCTCATCGCTGGTCTGGGCCATGAATTTTCCACAGGTCATGTCCTGCAAATTTGTCATCATATAATCTTCAACTGGAGGTGAACGTCCAAGTTTCCAGCCATCGCGTGCACCACGCAAAACATGTGGTGCCTGAGAAAGGTTCTCCATTCCTCCTGCAACGACTGTTGATGCTTCATCAAGCATAATCATTTGCGCTCCAGTGACGATGGATTGAATTCCGGAACCACAAATTCGAGAGAGTGTTAACATTGGTACTTCTTGTGGAATACCTGCTTGAAGCCCTGCATGACGTGCTCCATAAATCGATTGTGAACATGTTTGCAGCGCATATCCCATAACGACGTGATCAACGCTGTCGGGTGACGTGTTGGTTTTTTCCAATGCTCCCTTAATCGCAATTGATCCCAATTCTTGTGCACTTACTGTTTTCAGAAGTCCACCTGGTTTCCCATCGCCTCGCTTTCCGCCAACCCATTCACAAAATGGGGTTCGAGCCCCTCCAACCAATACGACATCCTCTGCCATACATCTCCGAATTCGACTCGGGTCAAGAAGAATGCGCTTCTTCACTTAGAGGTACATTAAGGTGAGAATCAGTCCACCAACCGTCAAACAAAGAGGAATTACCATCACTTCAAACGAGGAACGCATCCGTCCCATGTTCGCCAATTCTGTGCCTCTCTGAAGCGTTGCTTTAACCCCAGGCGCATCTTCACCAACGACCTCAAGCAATGTGTTTTGGAGTGTTCCATCCAGACCCTCATTGGTGAGTTCTTCTTGGGAACGGCTGCGTGTCGTTCCCAGGACATAAACCGGATTTCCGATACGCAATGCGTGAACAGTCCAACGATGTTTCACGACATTTCCACCCGTAAACAATCGTGCTGCAAATTCCATTCCCAGTTCCTTCTTGAGTGAATCCGCATGATTTGATTCCCAGCGTTTGAGGTATTGCCCCATATCAATTCGTTTGAACGAGGTAGGGTGAACAAGAATGCCACCGGTACCATCGTTCAAAATAAATGGGACTCCACCTTCATCCTCTCGTATGGTTCTCCAGTACTCTCTGGTTTGTGTTTTCCCTTCGCTATCACGTGTCGTTTCACGAATTTTGACTTGATACGACCAATGAAACTGAATGCAATTGGGAATAACTCGGTTCGGGTGACCATCAACGACAACTCGGAGAACTCCAGATTTTGATGGTCGAACCTGACCTACAAGTTCTGGATTCCCCACAGCAACTGAACGTACAAGACTGGTCGGTGTATCGGCCATTTGGCGCTGCATCTTGTATTGGAAATACCCTGCAACAATCCAAATCAAACCAACCGCGAGAATGATGTAGGGAATAAACACGAGATCCGACTGCACTACTGCATCTTCAACAGTGAGATAGGTTGCCAAACATGAACATATCACAAACAGTAGCATCATAATCCCATAGGTTGAGATTGTTGCTGGACTGGGAGTACCAACGTTGGATGGATGCTCTGGAAGTGGTGATCCGTCCCCATGTTGGATGTATTGATTCTCGTTCCAAGTCGTCGGTCCTGGAGCGGACAATATCCAATCGCTCGGATCGGTTGTTGGTGTGTACGAGGTTCGACCCATCCACCATGAATCGATTGAGTATCCTTTCTCCAATGCTTCTTTTTCAAGATCTTCTGGCTTGGGGGCCGATTGGCGAATCTTGTGCAGGTCTGCTTCAAGAGAACCGGGAGAACAAAGAGCAACGACGAGCAGGCCGAATAGGCCAGCTATTGGATTAACAAACACTCCAACTAAGATCAAAATCAATCCAGCGGCCCATCCAAGCCAATATTCCCATCGGTACGGAAGCGTAAATTGGAAAAAACCTCTATCGAGGTCGATGTCTTCAAGATTCATAGACCACGCTGTGTCTACAGGTTTATGTTTGTAACCCAAATAACAGCGAATCTCAAACAATGCCATTAAATCCACTTACTGTTTGATAAAACCCGAAGATAGACACGAGGATGAAACCTATTACAATCAATTCAACAACAACCATTCGGTCCCCGTTTGAAAATTTATCATACGCCATGAGGGTTAACCCCACCAATGCAACGATTGAACCAAGCAGCGGAATGGGTATAAGGTACAAGAAAACAAGTCTGTCACTCATTGCTATTGAGACGATAGGGATTAAAACGAAGTAGCTTAAGAAAACAAGTAGACCGATAAAGAAAATTCGTTTACCAATAAAATAGAGTTGAGTCTTATTGATGGGATTACTTACCTGAAATTCGTTCTTACAAGTTGGGCATCGAATTAAGATCGCATCCTGTGGAGATCTCAATTTGGTTTCGCATTCCGGACATGATCCATAAATAAAATCCATATTAACTCATAATTTCACGGTTTTGTTCCTCAAGAATGGCACAACCTCTGTGACTTTAACCCCACAACGAGGAATCATCCATCAT